>JBCCHO010000115.1:0-6785 GCA_039028715.1 Chlamydiota bacterium
ATAAATATAAACATGTTAATATTTTACATATAATTTATTTTAAATTAAGGTTAGGTTGGTTATAAAATGTCGTTAAGTATATATTCAAATTTAAAGAAAAGTGCGCTTAGTTTTTTTAACGAGAAAGTTGACTCTAAAAAAGTAAATGGTTTTAAGGATTTAATCTACAAAAACAATGAAGAAGAATACATTAAGAACAAAAATGAAGTTAAAGATAAAGAAATAATCGTATTAGATAAAAATAGTGATGACTACTGTAACATTACAGCAGTTGCAACAACAAATAAGATTAGAAATAAATCGTTGAATGGCCAGATTCAATATGTAGAGAGCAACCAAGGAACAAAATCTAATCCAGAAATCTGTTTTGAAGAAAAAGATGATTTTGTTGTACTCGATAAAGCTGACGAATATAGGCAACATAGAACTTTCTTCGAAAACGCCCTTAAAAACGCGAGTTCAAGACTATCCTATACAAAAATTTCGCATGATTAAAACCCAAGAACCTATCCGTAAATGAAAATCTTCTAGCTTTTCACTCTTTCTGCATCTTTCTGGAAGCTGATTTGTTACCCTTGTTTCATGGACAATGTGTACAAATCAGCTTCCAAAAATTTGCTAGAAACCTGGTAAAAACCAAAAACATTTTCATTTACGGATAGGTTCAAGTGATACGAATCTATTCTATTGTTGACATCCTCTCGCAACACCTAAAGAAATGAGGTTCGTAAAAAATGATTCCATCAGTGGACTTTCAAGAGCTACTTCTTGCTGCATGAAAGGGGTATGTATCCTTCTTATCCAACGTGCATACCCCTGAAAAACTTTCACAGGCTATCACGCCAGTTCTGGTGTAAACAGCGCTTCTTGAGGCTTTTTGTCAAATAGACTAAAGAGGCTCCTCGCGCAAAATTCCATTTCGAGTGAAATTCGCGCTTTTGTCCTTGAGAACTACTTTTTGTAAATTGTCTATCCTTAGCAGGATATGTCAATTTACAAAAAGTAGTTCTCAAGTCAAAATCATCAAATTTCCCTTCAAAAGCGATTTTTGCGCGAGGAGCCCCTTGTAGTATCGAATTTTTATCGCCTCATTGATTATAAACCACTTACAGTTTTTGGAATGGGTCACATGAAGGACTTGTTCACTTTTCCGCACACTTTGCTCCCTGCATTTTTACAGGTAAAATCACCGCGAAAGGCGCGTTAAAGTGGTCGAAAATTCCCAAGGAGAAGTGAACAAGGCCCGCATGAACCCTATCCAATATACAAAGAAAGGAAGAAAATCCGTCATGAGAACAGACATTAGAAGAATAGCAACACTAGTGGTGCCATACACCAAAGTTGGCATGTATGCATTGTTGTAAGTCTTTGTTGAAGAGCCTATTGCTGGAAATCGGCACGATGGGATCTGTGGGGGTCGGAGACATGAAAGTGTTTCCTTCTACCCGATAAGCGGTGAACTTGAGATAAGAAAACGGTTGTTTAGATCGGTTGTTTAGTGTATGTCTTGAATTAATGCTAATTAGCCGGTTCTGTTGCGAAAGAACTTCTATGCTCATTCCGGTTCAAAAACGGCCAAGAACGCTGATTTAAAGCCTCTAGATGCCCTTGCAAAAATTGATTTGAGAGTAAAGTTTGATGGTTTTAACCCAAGTTGTGTCGTATAATTGCTCAGATAAATTTTCTGTTTTTTACCTGTCATAGGGTTGAATTTTCAGCATACTTGAATAAAGTAGTTGAAAATTCAACCCTATGGCAGGTGGGAAAAGAGAATTTTAGATGAGCTATCATAAGATGTAAGCTTGGGTTTAAAATCATCGAAGGCGTGGACCTTGGTTTAAAAATGATCCACTCGGATTAAGTAGGGGTAGCTATGACAGCGTTCCAAGAGTATCGAGCAATGGAGAAACTCAAAGCACTTGCTCAATCGCCAATTGATTTGACAAAAAGCGGGGTGTTGACACCTAAGCGGATTGAGCAGTTGACAGCAACTCATTTAGGATTGAAGTTGCTTTATGGAACAGAGCGCGTTTCGGAAGAGGTGCTTGAAGCGCTTTTCCAGCTGGCCGAGGAGGCGAAAGCAGTCGACAAGATGATTGCGATGCAGCAAGGCGTTGTGATCAATAAAATCGAGGGGTATCAAAGTGAAGAGCGGTCCGTATTGCATACGGCGATGCGCGACTTTTTTGATGCTAGAATTGAAGCGGATAAAGCAAAAGAAGCGACAGAGTTGGCCTATGCTGAGCTCGAAAAGCTCAAGGGCTTTTTAGATGAACTCGAAAAGCAGGAATTCACCGATCTTATCCAGGTCGGCATCGGCGGGTCAGAGCTCGGCCCGAAAGCGATCTACCTTGCTCTAGAGGCATTTAATAAACCAAATCGCCGCGTTCATTTTGTTTCGAATGTCGATCCCGATGATACTGCAACTGTTTTTAGCGGAGTCGATCTAGCAAAGACGCTTGTCGTTGTCGTTTCAAAATCGGGCTCGACGCTTGAAACATTAACGAATGAGGCTTTGATTCGACAGCGGTTTTTGGACTTGGGGCTATCGCCTGAAAAGCATTTCATCGCTGTTACGGGAAAGGGAAGTCCGATGGATGACCCGAAGCGTTATCTACGCTCATTTTATATTTGGGATTATGTCGGGGGGCGCTATTCAGTGACTTCGATGGTTGGGTGTGTGGCTCTTGCTTTTGCCCTTGGAATGGAGAAGCTACTTGATTTTTTGCGCGGTGCTCAAATGATGGACAAGGTAGCGCGCCAAAATGATCCCAAGAAAAACTTGCCACTCCTATCAGCATTAATCGGAATTTGGAACCACAATTTTCTCAATTGCCCGACGACAGCGGTGATTCCCTACTCGCAAGCAATGCATCGGTTTCCAGCTCATCTGCAGCAGTGCGATATGGAATCGAACGGGAAACGCATTGATCGGCAAGGCCAACCAGTTGATTTTGCTACAGGGCCGATTATTTGGGGTGAGAGTGGAACCAATGGCCAGCATTCATTTTATCAATTGATTCACCAAGGAACAATTGTCGTTCCAATTGAGTTTATCGGCTTTGTCGAGTCTCAATACGGACAAGACCGAGAAGAAAAAGAAACGACGTCGCAAGAAAAATTACTCGCTAATTTATTTGCCCAGGCGATTGCCTTGGCGATGGGAAAGCAAAGTGATAACCCAAATCAAGTTTTTCCCGGCAATCGCCCAAGCCGAATCTTATTAGCTCGGCGCTGCGACCCAAGTACAGTGGGGATGATTCTCGCTTATTTTGAGCATAAAGTGGCATTTCAGGGGTTTATTTGGGACATTAACTCTTTTGACCAAGAAGGGGTGCAGCTCGGTAAAGTACTCGCCAATCAGCTCATCGATTTATTTACCCAGAAGCGGCGCGGCGCAAGCGATGAAAAAGCATTCCCGCTTGGTCGTGCTTATATACAACAAATGGAATCTTTGTGATGCAAAGCGCAAATAGAGAACCAACCGAAAAATGCACAGGCTCTATTTTGAGGTGGTTGATCTGGTCGCTTTCAGTGCTGTTTTTATTTTATGAGTTCATTCTGCGCATTTTTCCCGCAGTGATGGTCAGCGACCTGATGCAGGCATTTCGAGTCTCAGCAGGGCAACTTGGGCTTTTAAGCGCTTTTTATTTTTACGCCTACGCCCCAATGCAGATCCCGGTGGGGTTGTTGATGGACCGTTTTGGTGCTCGCAATCTGTTGTCCTTTGCAGCATTAACTTGTGGGATAGGGAGCTTTTTCTTCGGCTTTGCTTTTTCTGCGTTGCTCGCGGCACTTGGGCGCTTTTTGATGGGGATTGGATCGGCATTTGCGTTTATCGGCATGATTTACGTTTGTTCCCATTGGTTTCCCAAAAAATGGTTAGGACTTCTCGTTGGCATTGGCAATTCTATCGGGATGCTTGGGGCAGTAGGAGCTTCGGGGCCGCTGACTTTTGCAGTCGATTTTTTTGGTTGGCGATTGACGATCAATTTACTGGGGATTGTTGGATCGGCCTTAGCTGTTTGTCTGTTTATCTTTATTCGGAAAGATCAGGAGCACCCGGTTAAAAGAGGTGAAGTTAAGCGAGCTTCACTTAGTCTTATCGCAAACCTCAAAGTGGTATGTAAAAATAAACGGACGTGGCTAAATGCACTGATCGCCTTGCTCTTTTATATGACAACAGCAGCTTTTGCTTCCCTTTGGGGGATTCCCTTTTTGATTGAAAGTTACCAATTGAGTAGGAATCTGGCTGGTTTTATGATTTCAATGGTGTTTGTCGGCTGGATTTTAGGGGGGCCGCTGATTGGGTGGACGTCAGATCGCGTTAAAAAGCGCAAGCCCCTGCTTTATCTCAGCACGTTGATGACGTTAGTGACGTTAACTCCGGTGATTTATCTCTCTGGGCTTCCGGCTTGGTTGCTATTTATCCTTCTGTTCTGCGTTGGATTTTTTTCCTCTGCGCAACTGCTCAACTTTTCGCTTGCAATTGAAGTCAACCCGATCGAAGCCAAAGGAACAAGCATTGCTTTGACTAACTGTTTAGTTGCTGCTGGCTCATCGCTCATGCAGCCACTCATGGGCTGGCTGCTTGACCTTAGATGGGCGGGAATCATGAAAAATGGCGTTCCCGTTTATGGGGTCGCCGATTACCGCTTTGCCATGATTTCATTTCCCGTCACGTTAGTGTTTTCTTTTCTGTTGCTATTGCTGCTAAAAGAAGGAAAGCCAATCAAAGAAGAGCGCGCTTTTTTGCCTTAAAACCCAAGTGTCGGATAAGAGGGACTCTGTTGCTAAGATTCCCTAAAAAAGTGGTGCGACTAATGAGGAAAATGGGACTACAAGGGGTGAATTTGGGCTAGAAAAGAGCTTTCTTTAAAAGGGAAAGAGCATAGAGTTTATCCTTATCTTTTGAATAAGCACCCTCCGACCAGAGCTAATGATTGCTGGGTAGGTGGAAAAAAAAGAATTTTAGATGAGCAATTATACCACACAGCTTGGGTGGGTTTTAAAATGCGCTAAATGGGATTGTCATACATAGCGTCATAATAACGACAAGCGAAAAGAAGAACATTTTTCGCGCCCATTGATTGTCATTTGCACACTTGATGCCGCAAAAGCCGAGCCAAATCCAGCCAATACCGAGAAGGGCAGTGACAATTAGGTGAAGATAGCCGACATAGCCAAATAAGGTGAACATTGATGATACAGCGACGAAAGCGAAAATATACGCAATCATTTGTAGCTTGGTTGCCTGAATGCCCTTTGCTAGCGGTAATACGGGAATTTTAGCTGCAGCATAATCTTCGAGCCGGTAGATAGCAATGGCAAAAAAGTGGGGCATTTGCCACGTGACAATAAGCGCAAATAGAAGCAGCGCTGTTAAATCGAAGCGCTCTGTCACGGCGCAGTATCCGATAACTGGGGGAGTTGCGCCTGCAAAACTTCCGATTAACGTCGCATAGGAAGAGCGATATTTGACAAAACTGTAAATCGCAACATAGATAAAAAAACCAGCTAAAGCGACTGCAACAGCTAAGCTATTGGCAAAAGCAGCGAGCAACAAAAAGCCGACTAAACCGATGCTACTAGCGAGCAATAGCGCATAGCTTACTGGGACTAACCCTTGCGCCAAAACGCGTTGGCGTGTTCGAGTCATTTTTTTATCGCAATCTCGATCAATATAATTATTGTATATACATGCCGATGCGATCACACACGAAAGTCCAGTTAGCGTTCCCCAAAAGAGTGAGGCGCTAAAATCTCCTCTTGAAGCCAGGACGATTCCAACGGCGGCATTGATCACATTACCTAAGATAATTCCAGGCTTTGTGAGTCGGCAGTAATTTCTGACGACAATGAAGAGGGGAAGTTTTGCTAATCTTTCCATAACCCTATCCGTGAAGTTGGTTTTGCTAAGCGCAGGTTAAGGCTCTGCACGGGCGTTTTGAGCCACATCTGCCCTTAAGCCAAATTGTGTGAAAAAATTTATTGAAAGCAACTGAAAAAAGAGAAAGATGTGTTAAAAAGTAAGAAAAGATCGAATATAAGTGGTCTTTCCTCGGCTTGGAGAAAATATGAAAAAATTACTTTTAGCTAGTGCTATTATTGCGAGCTTAACTGCGTGTTCTAAAGTGGAAGAGCTAGTCAAAGAGTGTAGCTGCGGATGCAAAACAACCTGTGAATGTGAAGTTGGATGTAGCTGTCATTGTAACGATTAAAACCCAAGTTGTCTTTTATGATGTTTTTTTAACTGTCCAACAGTTGAATTTCCAGCATACTGGGGTTTTTTGCCCAATCCCAAATAAGGTAAAATCCAGCGCCTATTTAGGCCATTTCGTCGGATTTTTTTTCCAAATAGGGTAAAATCCACCGTTTTAACCGCTTCTAAGACGCTTTCTATCTCATTTTCATCTGGATGATCCCCAAAGTAAAAATGCCCGAATAAATCAATGTGTTTCCATTGGACTGGTTGGAGCATATTCGCCACTCTCGTTGTCACCGCAAGTCCGAGGTCGCCAGCATTGCTCTCTTCAAAAGAACCGAGGTAGAAATAGGCGTAGTCGATCTTTGCAAATAGGTTGATCGGGACAGAAAGTTAGTTTTTGGCAATGAAAACGCTATTTACAAACCTATGAACCTATTCGTAAATGAAAATCTTCTTGCTTTTCACTCTTTCTGCATCTTTCTGGAAGCTGATTTGTTACCCTTGTCTCATGGACAATGTGTACAAATCAGCTTCCAAAAATTTGCTAGAAACCTGGTAAAAACCAAAAACATTTTCA
>JBCCHO010000116.1:0-6688 GCA_039028715.1 Chlamydiota bacterium
AAAATTTGGAGCATCTGTTTTCCGAGATTCCAAGGAGCTCTTTTGGAAATGGTTACAACCATTCCCTGCAAGATCTCCTTGAAATCTCGAAAAACATCTTGCTCAACTTTTTAGCAGAGCTTGTGAGAAATACGGGTTAGTTAGTGGGATAGCCTCATTAACTGTCAGCATTGTCTGATCTTTTCTTTCCCTCCTCTTCACCACAATAAGCACAAAATTTCCAGTACTTCTCAACCTCTTGCGAACAATTTTTGCACCGCTTGAGTCTCACATCGTGCCATCGGTCATTTTTATGGTAAAGAACTTGAAAAATAATGATCGTGACGGGAATGGTCGTCATGACCTGTTTGACAAGAAAAATCAGTGATTTTTCTTGAAGAGCTGTAAAAGCGAGAATCCCAAAACCAATCGCCAACAAAACATTATAGGTAAGGGAAATATCTCTGACTTCTTTATGAACGTGGATTTTCCATATTTGAAACCAATAGCTTACAGATAAAATCACAATGGCAATCCACGATAAAATTGCTAATGCCATACAAGAGTCCCAAGCTTTTTCTCAAGCCATACCACTAATCTTTATTTCTCACAAACCCTGTGCTGCTACCTAGGGAACGGAAAGCACTTAAAATCGTCAGCAACGGCAACCTTGGGAAAGACCGCTTTCGCCTCCTCAACAAATAAAGTCAAATCGCGGTAACGCGCTGAAAAATGGGTTAATATCATTTGTTGGACATCGGCTTGCTGAGCGATTTCCGCGGCTTGACGCGCTGTCATGTGGTGGTGATTTTCCGCAAGCTCGCGATGCTCTTCGAGGTAGGTACTTTCACATAGAAACAGCTTGGCCTTTGCCGCCAAATCAATTGCATTTTGGCATGGCTTGGTATCGATCACGCAAGAAAAGATATCGCCTGTGCGCACCCAACTTACATCGGCTAGCTTAACCACTCGATCTTTTTTTCGAAGAACGCCTTTTTCTTCGAGCTCTCTTACTTCAACTCCTCGAACCCCTTCAGCAGCGAGCTTTTTAGAATCAAATTTGATCGTATCGGCTTCTTTAATGCGCCATCCTATATTGTCGACCCCATGGCTCAAAAAAGCGGCCTCTACTGTGAATGCATCGTCGACGTGAACAACACCCGGTTGAGCAATAGGATGCTCAATCACTTGAATATGGTCGTGATAAATGGTCCCAAAGCGCAAACGGTCAAAATAGGGCTTTCCACTAGCGGGATAGTAGCAGTGAACGGGGTGCTCAATCCGGTCGAGGTTAAGCCGCATTAACATTGACCCGAGCCCCAAACAGTGATCGCCATGAAAATGGCTGACAAAAATACGGGTCACTGTTGTTGGCGAAACGTCGGCAAAGATAAATTGCCGCTGCGTACCTTCTCCAGGATCAAATAAAAACCCCTCCTGGTTCCATCGCAAAAGGTAAGCTCCGTGATTCCGGAGCCGCGTCGGCTGTTGCGATGAGCAGCCTAAAATAATAAGGTCACGCACACTCATACTGTCCCTTTAGAAAAAAAGGAAATACGCCCCAAAACAAGACCACAAATAGCACCAGAGATATGTGCACTATTCGCAAACATTCCAATAGCCAGCGGCGCTTTGCCAAAAAAGGCGAAAAAAAACGATACGAGCTGCAAGGCTAGCAGACCTAAGATAAAAATAGCAAGAAAAGCAATTGTAATCGGATGCAAAGGGTATCCTTCCCATGGCGCAACCCGTTGCCGCACCCAAATAAAACCGACCATGCCGCAAAGCACTCCGGAGTAGCCGAGAAAAAGAGGGCCGCTGACCAAATACTGCGCTGTATTAGACACAACAGCGATGATTAAAGTCATCGATAAATACTGCCAAGTCTTTAGTCGCTCTTCTAGTTGCTTCCCAAGCACCCACAACCATAGCATATTAAATAGGATGTGGATGAAACCGCCGTGCAGTAAGATCGGCGTCACAAGGCGCCACACCTGTCCCTTAGCAATCTGACCAAACAACGGAGCTGAGAGTTCTTTTTTAGAGTCAGGCCACTTCAAAATTAATGCATATAGCCCATTCCAGGTCGGCATTGCCTCAATTTGACGGTAAGCGTCTTGCTCCTGCGGCGATAAATTGGCAACGTCTGCGCTAGATGCGATGTCATACTGGCGAAAGAATGCCAGTTTCAGTAGCACCTTTTTTGGAATATCGTAAGCGAGCGCCCGAAAAATTGGTTGACTGGCAAAAAAAGCAGCTTCTGACTGCGGCGCTTTCACTGAGCTAGATTGAAAAAACATCCAAGCAAAAAGAGCAATGCAAAAAGCGACAATAAACCGCGTCATTTTGCCCTGAGCAAAACGTTGGGTTGGGATAATCTTAGGGGGATTTTGATCGGGAACGATTGATAAGGGGGATAGCGAAACACTTTCTGGTTTCTTTTCAACTTCTTCTGGCACAGAAAACTGATCATCATCGGGATTCGCAGAGAATTGCGTTAACCACTCTTTTGCTTTATCCACTTGATTTTCATCGATCACCCAAATATCAAAAACTTCACCAGTTTCTCCATTTTTCGGGTGCTTTTCCGCTGTTGCTTCTATCTTCTGGTACGATAAAAAAGCTGTAAATAGATAGGCTTGCTTAGCACCACTAACCTGTCCAATCACACGCATTGTAAAGCAGCTACCTATACTTTGATGATTTGCTCTACATTAGCCGATTTTTCTTTTTTGCCCAACTTTTTAACCTCTGATAGCTCAGATCAATTTTCTGGTTTTTTACCTGCCCGAGACTTGGATGTTCAGCATACTTGAATAAAGTAGGTGAACATTCAAGCCAGGGCACAGGACAATTGCAGATAAGCTCCAACACTGGGCGCCATCCACCTCCATTTTGGCAATTTAATATCTCAAAAATTTCCAAAAGTAGATTATCATTGGTTTTTTCCAAGATCATTTTTATTCTCCTTTTTGTTTTTTGGTTAAAAAGAAATAATTATGACCTTGGTTTTTCTTATATCAACTGTTAAAATAACGAATTGATAATCATTATAAGCTTTATCAGCATAGATCCGAGATTTGTTTTCTAAATTAAAAGAAAAATCTTTAAGTCCTTGTACATCAATTACTGATCCTGGAGTAAAGTGAAATTCTATGGGCACACCTTCCAAATTAACTAACGAGGCTCCCCGCAAAATTCCATCTTTTTTTGGATCAAAGCTCGAACAGCTCTATGGAGCTGCTCTTCACTTTGTGATTCAAAAAACCTTGAACCTTTATGCAGCGCTAAAGGGAAAAATAGGTCAAAACAGACCGTAGCAGTCGATGCGCGAGAAGTTTTTCAGGATCGACTTATCTATAAGGATTCAGTGATTTTATCGATTATTTTTGTCGTAGAAAGTCCAGGAACGAGGTCGACGAGATGCAGTCGGCCACCATGAGAGCGGACAGTCTCAGCTTCAATGCACTGATCTCCATATTCGGCGCCATTCACATGGACATCGGGATTGATCTGTGCGAGCAATGACCGAGGGTCTAATGCGTCAAAATGAGTGACATAAGACACAAATTCGAGTGCAGCTACTAGCTGCAACCGCGCTTCCAAAGGAATAAGAGGGCGCGAAGCCCCTTTATACTGAGCAATCGAAGCATCGCTATTTAGAGCAACAATCAAACAATCTGCTTGCTGAGCAGCTTGATAGATGATCTCTAAATGTCCAGCATGAAGAAGGTCAAAGGAACCATTTAACGTTGCAATTGTGTGACCAGCACGGCGAATAGCAACGGCTTTTTCCGCGAGCTCTTCGGGAAAAATACGCTTGGCTAAATACGCCTTTTTCCACAGCAAGGTCATTTCTTTTTCCTTTTCTTCGCCTTTGGAAAAGCCAACTTATATACATCGTCGTAGTGGCTGACAAAATGAACAGTCATTCCTTTTTTAAGATAGGCAGGAAGCTCAACATAGTCGCGTTGATTTTCTGAAGGAAAGATCAGCGTCTTTAATTTCGAACGACGTGCAGCAATGAGCTTTTCTTTTAATCCACCAATCGGGAGAACTTTTCCCGTTAGCGTCACTTCACCTGTCATCCCCAAATCATCTACTACCGGGATACCCGTTAACAGCGACAGCAAAGCTGTTGCCATTGTGATTCCAGCAGAAGGCCCATCTTTGGGAGTAGCTCCTTCTGGAACGTGGAGATGAACTTCTTTATGATCAAAAAAAGGCGTTTTTGAAGCATAACGGTCGAGCTCACTACTGACATAACTCCAAGCGATCTGAGCTGATTCTTTCATCACATCACCAGCTTGACCTGTTAGCTTCATTCTCGTTTTTTCAGCGAGCGTCTCAACAGCTTCGATATACAGAATCGCCCCACCCATCGCAGTCCAAGCAAGGCCAGTACAAACCCCAATAGGGGTCTTTTTATAGTAGCGGTCTGTTGTAAAAATCGGCTTGCCCAAATACTTTTCAAGTTTTTTGTCTGTCACGACCTCTTTTTTAACTGAGGAAGCTTTAGACTTTTTTCGCTTCTTTTGCTTTTCTTCTTCTTCTTCTTCTTTCACAACAGCCACAGCAACTTTGCGCAAAATCTTTTTGATATTGTTTTCGAGCCCTCTGACTCCCGCTTCGCGCGCATATTGCTCGCACATCGTCTTGATCGCTCCTGTTGTAAAGCTGACATGAGCGGCTTTTAAGCCCATCTTCTTTCTGTTTCTAGGGATCAGATATTTCTTTGCAATTTCTACTTTTTCATCGCGAATGTAACCGGAAAGACGAAGAATATCCATCCTATCTTGTAACGGAGCTGGAATTGTATCGAGAACGTTTGCCGTGACGATAAAAAGAACGTTTGAAACATCACAACGCACATCGAGATAGTGGTCGAGAAACGTTTTGTTCTGTTCTGGATCTAGCACTTCGAGAAGTGCCGAGGCCGGATCCCCTTGATAACTCGCTCCCATCTTGTCGACTTCATCGAGCATGATGATCGGATTCATCGCCTGGGTAATTTTAAGCGCCTGAATCATCTTTCCAGGGCCCGCTCCAACATACGTACGGCGATGACCTTTAATCTCAGCTTCATCTCGCATTCCGCCAACGGAAAAGCGAAAAAACTCTCGATTCAGCGCGCGCGCAATGCTTTTACCGATACTCGTCTTCCCAACTCCAGGAGGACCAACAAAGCAAATAATGCTTCCCTTAACCCCTTTGGTGAGTTTTCCAACCCCAATAAATTCGAGAATGCGCTCTTTGATATCTTTCAAACCATAGTGATCTTCTTCGAGTATCTTTTCCGCATGCGCTAGATTGTGGTTTTCCTCGCTATAAATTCCCCACGGCACAATTGTCAGCCAATCGAGGTAATTTCGTGAAACTGCATACTCAGCTGACTGCACTTCAAGGACATTGAGCTTATCGAGCTCATCGTCAATCACTTTTTGCACTTCTTTGGGAACTTTGCGCTTTTCTAACCGCTCGCGAAACCTTTCGATATCGCATGTTTTATCGTCTTTTTCGAGGCCAAGTTCCTTTTTTATCGTCTTCAGCTGTTCGCGGAGAAAGAATTCGCGTTGTGTTTTGGAAATTGTCGCTTCTATCTTCTGATTGATACTGCTTTGGAGCTTACTTAAGTCGAGCTCCTTCTTCAGCAAAATAAGTGTTTTATCAATCCGCGCCTGAATGTCAAATGTTTCCAAAATATCCTGGAGCTCTTCGCGTCCCGCTGTCGTTAAAGCAACAGCAAAATCAGCTAGCTTTCCAGGTTCTGTAAAATCAGAGTGTCCGAGAAAAATCTGCAACTCTTCTTTAAACAGCGGGTTGAGCTTGAGCAACTCCTTAATCGTTGTAATGATGCTAATAGAATAAGCCTTAATGATCTTTGATTGTTGCTGTGTGATTTTATCGTCGTGATAAGCCATTTCAGCGCGCAAATACTTAGACTTGGCGATCGGTTTTTCAATTTCGATGCGCTTTTCCATGTTGAGAACAACTTGGGCTCCTCCCTGTTCGAGCGGAACAATGCGCAAAATATTAGCGAGCACCCCGACTTTGTGGATATCTTTCAACCCAATATCATAGATATTGATCTCTTCTTTTTTTGTTAAGAACAGCCCCAACATCTTGTGTGGTAGTTTTGCGACAATCTTCAGCACTTCGTAGTAAGGGCCTGGCTCAATGACAAGTGGCGCCGCCATTCCTGGAAAAAAGGGACGCCTCGTCAACGGTAAGATAAAAAGCTCATCTGGCAACGAATGCTGCTGCAATGGCACTTTTTTACGGCCAACAAGAGCTTCCAAATCACTGTCAATAAGGCTCTCTTCCAGGCTTTCTTTTTTTTCTTCAGAATCTTTATCAGACTCTAAATCTTCATCGTCATCAAATGGTCCAGACAAAAGCTTAAAACCCCTTCAGGTTTAGAGATGATTAAATGTAAAAAATCGCCACAGTCTAGCAGCTAGTTCTTAAATAAGCAAATAAACCAAAAAGCAAAACGCATGTTCAGGCTCTAAACCGATCTCTAAAAAACCCAACTCACTGAATATTAGTTTATACCTGTGAGTGCGCTCTATGGATATTGATTTGAATTTTTCTTTTCCCCATGCTTGAAACGGAAAAATGGCCCCTACTTTATCCAAGTATGTGCCCATTTTTCCGTTTCAAGCATGAAAAAAATTGAAAATCCCTCTAAATACCCATAGGTCGCACT
>JBCCHO010000117.1:0-6648 GCA_039028715.1 Chlamydiota bacterium
ATCGCTTTCGAAGGGAAATTTGATGATTTTGACTTGAGAACTACTTTTTGTAAATTGACATATCCTGCTAATGATAGGCAATTTACAAAAAGTAGTTCTCAAGGACAAAAGCGCGAATTTCACTCGAAATGGAATTTTGCGGGGAGTCTCTCAGGTTAAAAGGTTAAGCAGTTAAATCTTTTGAACGCAGCCCTATTGGAGGTATTATGAAAAAAACAGCGTTTATTACAGGGATTACAGGACAAGACGGCTCTTATTTGGCTGATTTTCTACTCAGTAAGGGCTATTTTGTTCACGGCTTAGTTAGGCGATCGTCGTCTTCAAATTTAGATCGAATTTCACACTTAATTGATTGTGAAAATTGCAAATTAGTGCTTCATCAAGGCGATTTAGCAGATTTTTCAAGACTCAAACGGATTGTCAATATTGTGCAGCCCGATGAAATCTATAACCTTGCAGCTATGAGCCATGTCCAAATTTCTTTTGACATCCCGGAGTATACAGCAAACATCGACGCATTGGGAGCCTTGCGAATGCTTGAAGCTGTAAAAAATGAAGCAAGCGACGCCAAATTTTATCAGGCTTCATCTTCTGAACTTTTCGGAAAGGTTGCTGAAACTCCACAATCTGAAACAACTCCTTTTTATCCGCGGTCTCCCTATGGAGTTTCTAAGCTTTATGCTTATTGGTCTGTTGTGAATTATCGTGAGGCCTATAACTTGTTTACGTGCAATGGCATTCTTTTTAACCATGAAAGCCCTAGAAGAGGAGAGCAGTTTGTGACGCGTAAAATCACTCAAGCTGTCGCTAAAATAGCTCTTGGGTCGAAACAAAAGCTATTTCTGGGGAACCTAGATGCAAAAAGAGACTGGGGTTATGCAAAAGACTTTGTTGAGGGCATGTGGCTAATTCTACAACAGGAAAAACCAGAAGATTTTGTTTTAGCAACAGGGGTAACGACGACGGTGCGCCAATTCACTGAGTTTGCCTTTCTTGAAGTGGGAATCGAAATCGAGTGGCATGGTAAGGGAGTGAATGAAAAAGGGGTAAATAAAAAAACAGGAGAGCTCCTTGTAGAAGTGTCTGCTGAGTTTTTTAGGCCAACTGAAGTAGACATTTTAATTGGCAATGCAGAAAAAGCAAAAAGTCGTTTAGGCTGGACGCCAAAAACAGATTTGCATCAGCTCATTCGGCTGATGGTTAAAAGCGATTTGGCTGCTCAAGAAAAGGCAACCTCGATAGCTAGTTTATGATGAAGCTAAGCCTGCATTATTTACCTGTGAGTGCGACCTATTTCGCGCCATCGGCTTTTAGAATAGGCACATATGCAAGATGAGTGCCGAGCCAAAGTGACGTGTTGATCATCAATAATGGGGGCATTGAAGTCTAAAATTTTTCGGAGGGAATTGCCTATTTTCCCGAGGGCGCGACTCGAGCTAGATGAGTCGATTTAAGTCGAGTCGCTCCCTCGGGAAAATGGAAAATCTCAGGTTTCAACATCCCATAATACCTGTGAGTGCGACCTATGGGTATTTAGAGGGATTTTCAATTTTTTTCATGCTTGAAACGGAAAAATGGGCACATATTTGGATAAAGTAGAGGCTCCTATGCAAAAATCGCTTTCGAAGGGAAATTTGATGATTTTGACTTGAGAACTACTTTTTGTAAATTGACATATCCTGCTAAGGATAGGCAATTTACAAAAAGTAGTTCTCAAGAACAAAAGCGCGAATTTCACTCGAAATGGAATTTTGCGCAGGAGCCTCAGTAGGGTCCATTTTTCCGTTTCAAGCATGGGAAAAAGAAAAATTCAAATCAATATCCATAGGTCGCACTCACAGGTAATACGTCAAAATTCGATACCACAAGAGGCTCTTGCAAAAAATGTAAATTTTGAGGGGAACCTCACGAGAAGCAAATTTGAGTTAATGCAGAAGGCATGGAGATTTCTATTGATTCGCAAAAAGGAGACATAAGTGTATGGATAGGCTGAAAAATATAAGGATTTTATTCGATTTACAGGCTGCACAAACACAAAGCTCTAGAGACAGAGGTATTGGTAAATATACTCGTGCCCTTTTTTCTGCTATTTCATCTTTATGTCCAGTTCAAGATATTTATACATTAACCTCAGCTAACGCGCCTCAAATTAGTCGGTCTATTTTAGGCACAGCTCGTAACTTGAGCTTGCCAAAACTTCCAAACTGGGGGTCTAAGCCCAATCATTTAGGGGGATGTACAAACTCGATTGATTCAACTGCATATGCTTCAGCCGTTTGTTCTATTAATGCTGACATAATTCATGTTTCGCACCTTTTTGAGGGGTTTAAAGAGCGCATTGCTATTCCCGATCCAAGGTTAAAAGCTCCGGGGCAAGTTTTTTCAGTTATGTTGTATGATTTGATTCCACTGCGTTTTCAAAAGCACTATTTTTTAGATCCAGAATTTAAGCGGTGGTATCTTTTACATGCTAATCTTTTGCATCAATTTGATCTGATTTTTGCTTGCTCCGAGTCATCTAGACAAGATGCGATTGATCTTCTTGGCATTGACCCGTCTCGCATTGTGACTATTTTTGGCAGCGCTTCTGATTGTTTTTTGCCATCACTAGATCGTAACGAGGTTAACAAACAGCTTAAGCAAAATTATCCTTTGAATGAAAAAATGGTACTTTATGTAGCTGGTGATGATTACCGTAAAAATATAAAAGGCGCAATTGAAGGTTTTGCTCGCCTTTCAAAAAAAGTGAGAAAAGGGACTACTCTTTTTATCATTTGTAAAATACAAGCCGAGAGCAAGAAGTTTTATCTCAAAATGGCTGCTCAGTTAGGTTTAGAGCCTCATGAAATTTTCTTTACTGGATTTGTTCCGGAAGAGGATCTTATTGCTTTTTATAGAGCCTGCGATATTTTTATTTTTCCATCTCATTATGAAGGCTTAGGAATTCCTATTTTGGAAGCTATGGCTTGTGGAGCTCCAGTTCTGGGTGGAGATAATTCTAGCATTCGAGAACTAATTCAATGCAAAGAAGCTTTGTTTGATTCTTGGTCTGCTGATGCAATTGCTGCTTCTTTAACAAAAGGGCTTACGGATAAGAAGTTTGCTCAACAATTGAGAAACCGCGGACTAGAACACTCAAAAAATTATTGCTGGAACCGGACTGCAGGTTTAGCACTAGATGCCATGAAAGAAGCTGTGAGTCAAGTGCGCTCTGTTGGAGTACAGTCTGTGCTACATGGATGGGTAAAACGGAAACGGTTAGCTATCTTATCGCCTCTTCCACCTTGCCGCTCGGGTATTGCCAGTTATATTGCCTTGTTTTTACCTTACCTTTCTCGTTATTTTGAAATCGATATATATGTTGATCAACATCAGGAATCTGATGAAAATATAAGTGCAATTTATACAGTTTTTAATGTTTGTGAATTTGAAAAAGTTGCAGCTTCCTATGATGCGATTCTTTATGAAATTGGAAATTCGCATTTTCATACTTATATGATGCCACTGCTTGAAAAATTTCCTGGTATAGTTGTTTTGCATGATGGATATCTAAGCGGACTATTTTGCTGTGCTTTTGTCAGTGACTTTGAAGAAAAAGTTCTTGCTGCTCATGGCCCACTAGCGCGTAAGTATTTAGCTTCATCTCAAAGATATTCTGATTTTATTGGGCAAGCGTTAGTAGACCTTCCGTGCACAAAAGAAATTTTTAAATCTGCGATTGGCGTAATTGCCCACTCTTTTTTTAATTTAGAAAAAGCTTATCACTTCTATCAAGAAGGTTGGCCAACCCCTTGTCGAATTATACCTCAGCCAGCTCCTGTCAAAACACCCCTTTCTTCTGAGCAAGTAATGCACATACGTTCTGAGCTAAAAATCGATCCAGATGCTTTTGTTATTACGACATTCGGCCTAATATCTTGGATGAAGTGGGGAGATCTTTTGCTAGAATCCTTTCTTTCCTTGAGTTTACACAAAAAACAGAAAATTTATCTTTTTTTTGCAGGAGGTAGCTCAGGAGACGGTTTTAATCGGAAAATACTAAAACGAATTAAACGCTCTGGAGTCAAAGATTATATTAAAGTTACTGGGTATTTATCAGACTCAGAGTATGAAAAATATTTACACGTTACAAATATTGCAGTTCAATTGCGAAAAAGTTCTCGTGGCGGAACCCCAAAATGCGTTTTGGACTGTTTGGCATGTGGCACCCCTGTTATTGTCAATAACAGTGCAAGTTATAAGGATTATCCGGACAATGTAGTAGTCAAGCTCAGTCCAAAACCGTCTAAAAATGAGCTTGTACAAGTTTTAAATAAAGTCATTGCTCATCCAGAGGTCTTAGCTAAATATGTGCGTTGTGGATCCGCTTACCTTCGAAAGCATCATGATCCAAACCAATGCGCTGCCATGTATGCAGCAGCGATAGATGAATTTATAAGACGCCGCCGCCAAAGTCATCCAGATTGGTTGTCAAATACTTATGCCCCTTATCTTAAGATGTGTCACAACTACAGCAATACAATAAAGGCCATTCAATCTTATCACACTCAATTAACTTCCTTTCGATACGAAAAACCCAGAATTTTTATCGATGTAAGTCATATTGCTCAATACGATTTTCGATCGGGAATTCAGCGAGTAGTAAAAGAGATCACTCGCGCTTTATATCTTAATTGTTTAGGTTATGAGCCTATTGCTGTTCAGTTAGACTCTTCTAAAAGTCGCTTAATCATTGCTAAGGAGTTTTTGCATTCACTTGGTCTGTTATTGCCTTTTGAAACAAAGGATTTAGGTCATGAGCCTATCAATTTTCGACCAGGAGATTATCTATTCATGCTCGACTCATCATGGTGCGATTATGCAAGTTTTTGCCCGATCTTCGAGAACGCTAAAGAAAAGTCTGTATCGATTGTAACAGTGGTTTACGATCTTTTAATCTTTGATTTTCCCGAATGTTTTGTACATGGGGCGTTTGAGTGGTTTGAGCGCTGGTTTCGAAACGCAGCTTCTTGGAGTGATAGATTATTGACGATCTCAAATTCACAGAAAGAGGTTATAAAGCGCTATTTAAAAAAGCACCAATTAAATCAATCAAACTTAACTTTAGACTATTGGCCTTTGGGAGTAAAGTCTCTTGAATGTGATGACAAGAAAATGAAGCCTCAGCACTCCTTGCAGAGCATGATTTCTTGCCCATACCTTCTTATGGTTGGTACAATAGAGCCGCGCAAATCACATGCGCTTGCGTTGCATGCTATGGAACAGCTTTGGAAAAAGAATTTAGAAATAGGCCTTTGTATATCTGGGAGAAAACACCCTTTAACAAGCCGCCTAGTTAACGAAATCGAATCACATTCCCTTAAAAATAAAACGTTATTTTTCATTGAGCAGCCAATAGATGATGCGCTACACTTTTTGTATAAACAAGCTGCTGGAGTGCTGTTCTTAAGTTTAGATGAAGGGTTTGGCCTTCCTCTTCTAGAGGCAGCAGAGTACGGCACTGCTATTTTATGTTCTAATATTCGGGTATTTCGAGAAATTGCTGGAGAATATGCAACTTATATTGATTTAACTGACCCTGTAGGCGTTGCTAACCAAATTGAAATGTGGTGGAACCGTTATTGTAGTCATGATTTGCCCGATACGAAAAAAATGCCGCGCCTCTCTTGGGAAGAAAGCGCTCAGCGGCTATTACAAGCTATAACCCTTACATGAGACTATCCCACTAAACGATTTTTCAGTCTTTTTTTGCTCATTTTGGAGGCCCTTGCAAAAATCGCTTTCGAAGGGAAATTTGATGATTTTGACTTGACTCAAGAACAAAAGCGCGCATTTCACTCGAAATGGAATTTTGCGCAGGAGCCTCTTTGGAGTTCCAATTAACCCAGATAGGTTCATCGGATTAGAGCGAACTTTTTATATTTTACTTAAAATGCAATTTTTTTTAATATAAGACCATGAACCTATCCCAGGATCGTCTACGCACTATTACCTGTGAGTGCGGCCTATGCATATTGATTTGAATTTTTCTTTTTTCAAGCATGAAAAAAACTGAAAATCCCTCTAAATACCCATAGGTCGCACCCACAGGTATTAGTGAAAGAAAATTTATTTTGAAGTTATCGAAATTTACTGCTTTACCCTTTTTAGTTAATAAAATCTTCGTTTACTTTGTCGGGGTTTCAATTTCTTCGTTAGTTAAGGTTTCATATAGGTTTCCTACGGCATTTTTTATTTTAAGAAACCGTCTAAAGAAATTCAATAACCTGTATGCCAAAATAAAAAAAGCAAGATATTTTTTCTTAACGCACCAGAATTTAAAGGAATTTTTGGATCATTCTAAGGCGGCCTATTTGCATGAAAAACCCAAAAGCAATCATAAGAAAAAACCTCCCTTAGATGCACATCAAAATTTAGCCAGTTTATTGCACGTAGCTGCCAAAAAATGGCCTGAAAGACAGCGCGTGACCAAACAGCCTCATAAGTGATAGAGCTTTATCGTCTCAATATGAACCTATCCGTAAATGAAAATCTTCTTGCTTTTCACTCTTTCTGCATCTTTCTGGAAGCTGATTTGTTACCCTTGTCTCATGGACAATGTGTACAAATCAGCTTCCAAAAATTTGCTAGAAACCTGGTAAAAACCAA
>JBCCHO010000118.1:0-6634 GCA_039028715.1 Chlamydiota bacterium
CAAAATATTTACTGGTTTTTTTTATTGACTTATAACCCACTAAAACCATATAATCGCCATTTCAATTCTATTAACCAAAAAAAATTAAGGGATATTAAAAATGTCATCTTCAAGTATAAATTATTCAAGCAATTCTTTTTTAAGCAATTATTTATTCAATATAAGCCCAGATAAATATGGTAAGAATAAACAAAATGAATATTTATTAGAATCAGATAAGATAATAAATGAGTCAGTATTAGAAGTTAGAAAACAAGTAGAAGGAAAAGTGAAAATTTTTGAAATTTTTTATTCTGTTATAGATAAGTTTTCAAATAAACGTAGGGAGATTGCAGAAAAAAGTAAAACGGATGACTCAAATTTATTTGGATCTAAAAGAGATAGCAAACAATCGAAATATTGGGGATGCATATCTGCAATTACTCATTTAGATGGATGTTATTCTGAGTACAATGATTTAGTAATAAAACAAATACAAAAAATAATTAATGCTAATATAAAAAGCAAGGTAGTAAAGTTAGATGGATATAAATATGGAAAAACTTTATTTGGAGACGATAACAAAGTACCAAAAGCAACCATTGGTGGCAAAGTTTTGCCAAATGGAAAAACCCTAATTATTACAACAGAAATTTTAGACAATAAATACATGTCAAAATTAATTAGAGATCTAAGTGGCGATCGAAGCGTTAGAAATTTTGTTAAGAATAACATCGAAAAATTAGAAGAGATAGCAAATATAAAAATAGATGAATCAAAACTAGAAGATGAAAAAAAATTCGCGGAATATGTTAGTAAAGAATATGCTTTACTTGAATCGGTAAAAATACTGGATAAAGATTTGTATAATAAATTTAATCTTGCAAGTATGTTTTTTAGTATTAGACAACGGTACCCAAACACAAGAAAAAGTCTATATATTTCTGTTAAAGTCAAGCGTCAAGTAGGTAACAAACTATTCAATATAATGGGTTATCTAACATGGATGTATCAAGATTACGCTCAAGACCCAATGAAGAGGATGAAAAAAGAATCTAAGGTTACGATTATCCATCAAAATCCTACCTTAATAAAAGACACTTTAGAAGAAGTTGCGAGATTATTTGAAGATATTATTTTATGGAACTCGAAAGATAGCAAACTAGAAGATTTGCAAATCAAAATCGCAGACTTCCGTCTTCTTTATGCTGCTTGTATGCCACACTGTCGAGGAGATGGCGCTATTGGTGATTGGATGGAGCATCTATTTTACCGATATCACGGCTTTAACTTTTCTCATTCTGATAAATACTTGCCTTGCTTTGAAGCATTGTCAAATCTTGGATTTAAAAGATATTGTAAAAGGCATATTAAAACTATCGAATTTCTAGAAAGAAGCGATAAGAAAGCTATTGAATACTCAGAAGAAAATGATAAAAAAACTAATGATATGTAACAGTGAAGGTCAAGGCGCATGCCTTGACCTTTTTTCAAGCTGAGATTTTCTCATTTTGAATCGGCTAGGGTTAACCCGCATTTCTCACAAGGCTCTGGAAAAATTTGGAGCATCTGTTTTTTCGAATATTCCAAGGAGCTCTTTTGGAAATGGTGACAACCATTCCCTGCAAGATCTCAATTAGAAATCTCGAAAAACATCTTGCTTTAAGCTTTTTAGCAGAGCTTGTGAGAAATACGGGTTAAGTGGGGTCGTGAGAAAAAAAAGTGGTCACTAAGCGACACACGCGACGCACAGAAATCCACTTTTCCCAATGCATGTCTCGCAACCGCCACCCCTTAAAATTAGGAATCATCGTCACAGGGGTAATGACGCTTCCGCAATGCCAGCCAGGACGCCAAAAAGCGATTTTCGTTCGGTTACGCGCAATTGTCATCGTGGGAATCCGGAGATTAGACGCTAAGTGCCCAACACCAGAGTCATTCCCAATGACTACTGATGCTTCATAAAGCAACGCTACAAGGGCCTCCAGATCCGGTAAGAGCGGAACTTTTTTTGAATCAGCCACTTTTGCTAACCAATCAGCTCGTTCGCTCGCGTGGACAGAAAATCTAACGTCGAACCCCAAAGCCTCTAACTGGTGACTCAAACGCAAAAATTTTTTTTCCGACCAGCACTTTGCCGGATGACTTCCCGTTGGGTGGATGACAATTCGGTTATAATAGCGGCGATAACGGCGGTTTTTTGGAACGAGCAAACCATTTTCTATCGATGGTTCTTTTAGGTTGAGCAGCTGCTGACATGCATGCGCTAACTGCACCGCAATTGGCCGTGAACGGTCAATCGAAAAAGACTTATTCGATTCGAGTCTTCTGGAGAGCGTATGAAAAAAAATTGCCCGTTTTAACGGTGGCTTTTTAGCTAGCCTCAGTAGCGAATGTGCATAATCGGCATGATTATTTTGCACGATAATACAGCTAAAAGAACGCAGCGCTTCCTCAACTTGCTCTCTTCCAGGATGGGGAAAAATCGAGTAGTCACTAAAAAGAGCCCGCAACTGTTCGGCAAGCGGGTGAAAAAATGAGACCTCATAGCCCGCGCGTTTTAGATTATGCGCGACAATGGCCATCAATAATCCGTCGCCTAACCCTCCGGCCGCTACAACAGCTGCTCGTTTTTGCATCTTCAAAGAATTGACTGCGTGGATTCTCATCCCCTTTAGCCTAAGTTTAAACCCAAGCCCGCGCCTGATAGTGGTTCAGATAAACGTTGTGTTTTCTCACCTACCTGAGGCTTGCCCAAAAATCACATATGTAGTTGGTAGTGACGCGCATAAGACTTTGAGTCTTTAGCGGAGGCCATTGCCCTCTGATACAAAACATGTATCGAGATCGGTTTTCAGATGCCGGCTTGGTTTTTAAAATTATTTCATTATAACATGATTTCTGAATTTAACGCCTTTAAGATGAGTGTTTTTTATGAGGAAAATTCAGAGCTCATGTTTTTCACACAACTTGGGTTTATCCCTTATTTCTCACAAGCTCTGCTAAAAAGTTGGGCAGGTGTTTTTCGAGATTTCAATGAGGTCTTGTCAGGGAATGGTTGTAACCATCTCCAAGAGAGCTTTTTGGAATACTCGGAAAACAGAAGCTCCAAATTTTTTCAAAGTCTTGTGAAAAATACGGGTTATAGCCTCTCACGTCAATTTTTCTAGAATTATCTAGTCAGCACTTTGAGCCCAAATCAAAACTCAGGTTCTATAAAAACGGAAGATTTTGTAACATAGCTATACCAGGCGCATTCAAAAACGCCCCAAAGCAACTTGAATATATGCAGTGACCCCAAAAATTTATCCCAAAGAAGAGCATGGGATTGAGCTCGATGCCATTGACCCGAAAGCGCTATATATCCTAGAAAAATTGCGCTATGCCAACTATACAGCCTATCTCGTAGGCGGTGGTGTTCGCGATCTTTTATTAAAAAAAACACCCAAAGATTTTGATATCGCTACCTCGGCCAAACCAGAGGAAATTAAGGCGACTTTTCCCAATGCCATTTTAATCGGTAAGCGGTTTCGCCTTGCACATGTCCGCTTTGGGCGAAAAGTGATTGAAGTTTCTACTTTCCGCGCCGGTAATATTGAAAATGAAGATCTTATTGTCGAAGACAATGTTTGGGGAAGCCCGGAAGAAGATGCTATCAGACGCGATTTTACGATCAATGGTCTTTTTTACGAAAGTGCCAAACAGGTAATCATCGATTACGTGGGTGGGTACACCGATATTCAAAAAAAATACTTGCGCGCTATCGGTCAGCCCTATCTTCGATTCAAGCAAGACCCAGTAAGAATGATTCGGTGCTTAAAGTTTCAAGCGCGGTACGGGTTTGAAGTTGATGAAAAAGCCCGGTTCGCTCTAATCGATTGTAAATCGGAAATCACAAAAAGCGCCCAAGCCCGGGTCCTTGAAGAGCTGCTTAGGATGTTAGAATCTGGCTCTGCGTATTCGTTTTTTAAACTTATGATTGACCATGGACTGTTGCAGCAGCTCTTGTCAGCGCTTACAGAGTTTGTCGAACATCCCGCTGGAAATGAGATTTACGCCTACTTGCGAGAGGTCGACAGCTCAATTAAAGAGCCTCACTCTACTGAACTCAAACGCCCTGTTTTAATGACTTGTTTAATTTTTCCTTTGCTAGAAAACAGACTAAAAGTGCGTTACTCTGATCGAGAAAAAAAACCTCATCTTGGACAGATCTATGAAGAAGTGCAAGACTTGATCAATGACATTTTCAATCCCTTTTTTCAACTCCCGAGGCGGATGCGGATTATGATTATCGAGTTAATCGTAGCCCAATATCGAATCACCCCTTTTGCCAAGCGAAAAACCCGAAAAATTTACATTCCAAAGTCTCCTTCGTTTTTTCTCGCTATGCAATTTCTCCAGCTCCGCTGCCGACTAGAGCCGGGGCTCAAGGAAACTGCAGAAAAATGGCAAGCTGCTTACAAAAAAAGCTCTCCTCCCAAATATTTAAGTCAACCTAAAAGAACGCGAAAACGGAGAAGGCCGAGATGAAATCACTTCGCCTTGATCCTGACCTTACTGTGATGTACGAGGGAAAAGGAAAAAGTGCTGGCCCATTGCCTGCCCTTTTTTACTTCGCTTTGTCTGCAGAAGACAGCTTAAACACGCAGCCTTATAATCAACCCGTGCAATTTCTTCACGGCGCTCGACTGCGCATTTTTTCGCTTACACTTCCCTTCCACGAAAATAATTTCCCACCGAAAGAGGCTTTCGCGCGCTGGGCTGAGGTGCTCGCTACTCATGAGGATTTTTTATCCCCTTTTCTGGTGCGCGCCGAACGCGTTGTGACATTGCTGATCGAACAAGGCTGGATTCTTCCTGAAAAACTGGCTGTTGCCGGTTTGTCGCGCGGCGCTTTTATCGCATGCCATCTTGCAGCGCGCTGCAAAGCTTTTCAAACGATTATCGGATTTGCCCCTTTGGTTCGATTAGGTGCAACAAAGGATTTTGCAGCGCTTTCCGACCAACCTCATGTTCAAGCCTTTGACCTCCACCAGCTCGCCCCTTTGCTCTATGACCGCAAAATTCGCTTTTACATTGGCAACTGCGATCAACGCGTCGGTACAGAGCACGCATTCACGTTTATCGAGGCTGTTGCAAAGTGCGCCCTGCAGCATAGGATTCGCTCATCTCCCATTGAGCTGATCATCGGCCCTTCCTATGGTTTCCAAGGACATGGAACCTTACCAAAGAGATTTCAAAGTGGAGTTGACTACCTCAAGGGAGAGCTATTGTGACACCCGACCTTTTTTTTCTCGCAGGAGAGGCTAGCGGAGATCTTCACGGAGCGCACCTTCTTTCTGCTCTACAAAAGCTCGATCCAAACCTTGTCATTGGCGGTATTGGCGGCCCTAAAATGCGCGCTCAAGGGATGCACTGCTTTTTGCCAATGGAGGCATTTGAAGTGATGGGGTTTTTAGACATTATCCCAGCCCTTCCTCGGCTCGCCCGCTATTTTCGCAGGGTGAAGCACCACTTATTGACAACGCCGCCAAAAACTATTGTCTTTATTGACTATCCGGGATTTAATTTACGGCTTGCCCGCGCTTTACAGCGCAAAAAATGCTCGGCAAAAAAAATCCAGTATGTCTGTCCCTCAGTTTGGGCTTGGGGAAAACGACGCATTCCGCTCATGGGGCGCACTCTCGACCACTTACTGGCGCTGCTCCCCTTTGAACCGGAAATGTTTCACAATGAGCCGATCAAAGTTCAATACATCGGCCACCCCGTCGTCCAAAGTATTGCCAACCACAGTTACGACCGCAATTGGCGCAACCACTATGGCATTCCCAAAAAAGCTCCCCTGTTTGCGATCTTTCCCGGTAGTCGGGAAAAGGAACTCAAACGCAACTTTCCCTTGCAAGCGCACATTGCTCATAAACTCGCTCAAGAGTTTCCCTCTCTTTGCCTCGCCATTTCTTGCGCAACCCCAAAATTAGAGCCGCTCATTCGCGCTTACCTTCCGCCCAATGCTCATGTCATCCCCAACCACCATGCCTATGAATTGATGCGCGATGCTCGCCTGGCAGTTGCCACTTCTGGAACTGTAACGCTCGAACTCGCTCTGCACCAAGTCCCAACTGTTGTGACCTACGCAATCACAAGTTTAGACACCTTTCTCGCTCGCCATCTTCTTCGGATTCGACTTCCTTACTACGCGCTACCTAATCTGATTGCCCAAAAAGAGATTTTTCCCGAGCTCTTTGGCCCTCAGCTCACACCTCTTAGCCTCGAGCAAAAACTCCGCGAATACCTGATCAGTGAGTGCAATCGCCAAGTTTGCGTTAAAGCTTGCGATCACCTCAAAACTCGCCTTGGAAAAGAACATGCGAGTGAATTAGCTGCCCAAATCATCCTCTCTACTATGCGTTAAACCCCAAGTTGTGTGGTATATAGTGCTTCCGGTTCAAAAGCGCCCAAAAGCAAACTGAATTTAAAGTTCTCTAGATTGCATTTTTTATTCTAGCCAATATTAAGTTTAATATGGGCGACGAAGAAAAAATACGATCTAGAGGCTTTGCGCACCAAGGGGAGGCAAAAAGGCGTAGGAGGCATGCACAGAGGAGATGAAGTAAGGAATCGCAGAAAAACACATGGAAGTAATATTTTTCTGGGG
>JBCCHO010000119.1:0-6610 GCA_039028715.1 Chlamydiota bacterium
ACAGAAATTTTACCTGTGTTATTATCTGACGCGGGCTTGGTTTTTTATTCTCTTTTCTGGTATTTAAAACCCAAGCCCGCGTCTGATAATACCTGTGAGTGCGACCTATGGGTATTTAGAGGGATTTTCAATTTTTTTCATGCTTGAAACGGAAAAAGAAAAATTCAAATAAATATCCATAGGTCGCACTCACAGGTAATAGTTCAGATAAATATTCCGAGTGGCACAAAGAATTTTTACAAGGAGGCTCCTGCGCAAAATTCCATTTCGAGTGAAATTTTGCGCAGGAGCCTAAAGAAGTAGCTAATTTATGCGAGCGAAAGGGTTAATCTTTTTTTGGCTTTCGGTCATTATCTTTGCCGCTGCCAATTCGATTCTTTCAAAGCTAGGCCAAGAAGGTGCCAACCACCTGATTCATGGGCGCAATCCGATTTCTTTCTGCAATGTGCTTTTTACTGCGAATCTAATTGCGGGTTTTACGCTGCTAGGTATTTACCGAAAATCTTGGAATCGAGAGAACCTCAAACAGATTTCCTTTCAGCAGTGGTTCGTCATGTTGAGCGTCGCTATTCTCGCCAATTTTCTTGCACCGACGTTAATATTTATTGGTTTAATGCTCACCGAAGTCATCAACGTCGTGTTGATTTCCACGTTAGATATTCCGCTTGCCCTTATTTTTGGGTGGATTATTTCAAAAGAGCGACCAAAAAAAATTTTTGTCATCGCAGCGCTGCTCGCTTTGACTGGGGTAGCCGTCAACTTTTGGCTTAGCCAACCTGCAGCGCTGTCGCAAGAAGCAAAAATGACCATGATTAACATCGGCCACAATCCAATTGCTCGGTTTTTTACTAGGATTCCACGAGCTGGTGAAATGGCGGTTGCACTAGGCGTTACGATTATTGCTGCTGTTCAGGAGTATAGCCGAGCCTTTCTTTCGTCGGTTCCCGCTGGAATCTACAGTGTTTTCCGGATGCTTGTCGGCACTGCGATTTTTTTCTTTGTTGTCATTGCGATGCTCGGCTGGGTGCATTTTATCGATATTTTCTCGCCTTTTCTTTGGGAGTGGATGTTGATCTATGGCGGCGTTATCATTGCAGGCGGTCTTTACCTTTGGTATACCGCGCTTCCGATTGTCCGTTCAGCCGATTTCTCTATTGGGAATGCCTTTGCGCCGTTGGCTGGAATTGGATTTGCTTTTCTGATCCTCGGGGAAGTGCCTGACCGAGGCCAAATGATCGGGGGAATGTTGATTCTCGTCAGCATTGTGCTTGCTCTTTGCGATAAGCTGTTTAGATTTTCCAGGGTAAAAAAAGTAGTTACCTTTTCAAAAACCAGAAGTTTTACAGGGTTATAACCCAACTTACGGGGCGATGAGAAAGTAGCGTTTGCAAACCTGCTTGTGGGTAAGAGGCAGGCCTGTAGCAATCGATATCCAATTCCCTTATTTTTTCCGCTGTGGTATCTTAGTCAAAACACGTTTACAGACTTGCTAGATCAAATGAAAAAAGAAAAATACAACCACATCGCCATTGAAAAAAAATGGCAACAGGATTGGAAAGAAAAACGCACATTTTATAGCCAGATCGACCCTTCCAAGCCAAAGTATTATATCTTAGATATGTTTCCCTACCCTTCGGGAGCGGGGCTGCATGTCGGCCACGTTACAGGCTACACGGCAACGGATATTTTAGCCCGCTACAAGCGCCAAAAGGGATTCAACGTTTTACACCCAATGGGTTGGGACAGTTTTGGATTGCAAGCAGAGCAGTATGCCATTCGCACCGGCACGCATCCAAAAGTCACAACGGAAAAAAATATTGCCACTTATCGGCGTCAGCTGCAATCTTTGGGTTTTAGCTACGACTGGGATCGCGAGGTAACGACGAGTGACCCAAAATACTACAAATGGACGCAGTGGATTTTTACTGAGCTTTACAAAAAAGGACTTGCTTACCAAGCAGAATTTCTCGTCAATTATTGCCCTGAGCTTGGAACGGTACTCGCTAATGAAGAAGTTGAAAATGGAAAATCTCGCGAGGGGGGGTATCCGGTCGAGCGGCGGCCACTGAAGCAGTGGGTATTAAAAATTACGGCTTATGCCGAGCGGCTGCTCAAAGATCTGGATCAACTCGATTGGCCTGAACACTTAAAAGAGATGCAGCGCCACTGGATCGGCCGCAGCGAAGGAGCTAAACTCACTTTCCTAGAAAATGAAACCCGTCAACCCATCGAGGTTTTTACTACAAGGCCTGATACTCTATTTGGCGCAACTTTTCTCGTGCTTTCTCCCGAACACCCACTTGTCAATACCATTGCAACAGACGATCAAAAAGAAGTGGTTGAGGCCTATCAAAAACAAGTGGCGGCAAAAAGCGATTTAGAGCGCACAGAACTCAACCAAAACAAAACGGGCATTTGGACGGGAGCTTATGCGCTCCACCCGTTGACAGGTGAACTCATTCCGATTTGGATCGCCGATTACGTCTTGATGGGGTATGCAACTGGGGCGATTATGGCCGTTCCAGGCGGGGACGAGAGAGATTTTGCCTTTGCTAAAAAATACAGCTTGCCGATCACACCTATCTACGACCCCGCTATTGATAGCGACTCAAGCGAAATCCCCGAAGGAATGACTGCTGAAGATGTTCGGCTTGAAGTGCTAGCTGGCAAGCGGTGCTGGACGCAAGGCGGCAAAGCGATTAATGGCAAGGGGAAAGACCTTTTCATCGACAACTTATCGGTTGCAGAGGCAAAAGAGAAAGTCACTGCATATCTCGAAGAGAAGAAAGTAGGTCAGCGCGCAATCAACTATAAACTGCGCGACTGGCTCTTTTCAAGACAGCGCTATTGGGGCGAGCCAGTTCCCGTGCTCCACTTCGACGACAAGACAAAGCGAACGCTAGACCTCGATGAACTGCCGCTTGTCTTGCCCGAGCTCTCGGATTATAAACCTCAAGGCGAGGGAAAAACACCGCTTGAAAACGTGCCTGATTGGGTGAAAATTGTAGACCCTAAAACGGGCAAGCCAGCGCGCCGCGAAACGCACACGATGCCTCAATGGGCTGGTTCTTGCTGGTATTATCTGCGCTTTTGCGACCCCGATAATCGCGATCAAGCTTGGAGTCGAGAAGCCGAGCAGTACTGGATGCCGGTTGATCTCTATATCGGTGGCGTTGAGCACGCCGTGCTGCACCTGCTTTATGCCCGCTTTTGGCATAAAGTTCTTTATGACGCCGGGTATGTTTCAACGATAGAGCCCTTTCAAACGCTGCGCAACCAAGGACTTGTCACAGCAAAGGCCTACAAAAAAGCGGGTGGCGGCTACGTTGCTCCCGACGCGGTATACGCTAAAGGAGCGCATTGGTTTGAAGAGGAAACGAATGATCCTTTGATCGAGCAGGTTGAAAAAATGTCTAAATCGAAGCTCAACGGCGTGACCCCCGATGACATTATCACTGAGTTTGGCGCCGATTCGTTGCGGCTTTATGAAATGTTTATGGGTCCTTTCGACCGGGAAAAACTTTGGAATAGCCAAGCGATTAGCGGCTGTCGCCGTTTCCTCGATCGCTTTTACGCCCTTGTTTTTTCTGATTCTGTGACTGAAGAAGACGCTCCCGAAGAGGGAATTCGGCTCGCTCACCATCTCGTGCACAATGTCGAGCGGGATATCGAGGCGATGGGATTCAATACGGCGATTGCCAAAATGATGGAGTTTGTCAATGCCTTTTCAAAACTGACTCGCTACCCGAAAAAAGCGCTTATTTTTGTCGTTCAAGCCCTTTATCCCTTTGCTCCTCATCTAGCAGAAGAGTGTTGGGAGCAGTTAACCGGCAACCAAACCCCTTTGGCAACAACTCCTTATCCCAAGGCAAACCCCGACTATCTGATCGAAGAGACGGCAACTTATGTCGTGCAAGTCAACGGCAAGTTTCGCGGGAAATGGGAGTTGCCTATTGGCAAGACAAAAGAAGAGCTTCTTAACTTCGCCCAAGCAGAAGAAAAAATCGCCAAATATCTTCAAGGAGATATCGCCAAAGTGGTTTACGTGCCAAATAAACTGCTCAATATTGTGATTAAATCAACTTGATTTTTTCATAAACTGTGGAAGGACTCTTATGAGCTCGCTGTTGCTGCGCAGCTGCTATACACTAGGTGTGTTGCTCTACCTATGCTGCTTTTTGCCAAAATTTTTGCTTCAGCGCCTTCGATACGGCAAATACAAAGGGACCATTTTCCCGCGCCTGATTGGGAAAGCTCCAGTGCCGACTCAACAGCCGGTGATCTGGTTTCACGCCGTGTCTGTTGGCGAAGCCAAGGCGCTGCTACCCTTGCTATCGCTATGCAGAAAAGCTCATCCTACGGCTTTTATTCTCATTTCAACGACGACCGAAACGGGACTTCGCGTTGCGAAAAAAGAGGCGACTCAGGCGGATGCTTATTGCTATTTGCCGCTCGATTTTTCTTGGACAGCCCGTCGTTTTGTTCGGCGCCTCAGGCCTAACTTGCTGATTCTGATCGAAGGCGATTACTGGCTAAACCTCATGAGGCAAGTCAAGCAGCTAGGCGGCGCTATTATTGTTGCGAGTGGGAAGCTTTCGCAACGATCAATGCGGCGCTATGCGGCCGTTCGACCGTTTAGTCGCGCGCTCTTTAGCCTTGTCGATCATTTTTACCTACAAACCGAAGACTATCGACAAAAATTTTGCCAGCTCGATGTTCCAAAAGAGAAACTGACCGTAATAGGCAATCTAAAATTCGATCTAGAACAAACGCCACTTTCTGATCAGCAGCAAAATTTACTGCGCCAAAAGCTGGGCCTAACTGGAAAAGAGCTCCTGATTGTTGTTGGATCAACCCATGCAAAAGAAGAAGCAGCGCTTCTTGACTCGTTACTTCCGTTAACAATCAAACACCGCCGCCTTAAAATTCTTCTCTTTCCACGCCATCCCGAGCGGTTTGCTGAAGTTGGCGCGCTGCTGAAAAAGCGATGCCCCGATCACGCCATTTTTTCCCGCGGCTCTAGCTCACCTATGCGCGTTATTTTGGTCGATCGCATCGGAATCTTATCGCAGTGCTATCCTCTAGCTACGCTTGCAATTGTAGGCGGGAGTTACTTTCCTGGGATTGGCGGACACGATATTTTCGAGCCGGCAAAGCGCGCCGTTCCCGTTTTATTTGGCCCTTATATGGAAAAGCAGCCTGAGCTGACTCAGCTTATTCTCTTGGCCAATGCTGGTTATCAAACAGATCTCAAGCAGCTCAGATATGTTGTTGACGACCTGCTTTCGAACTCTAAACAGCGTCGTCTCATGGGGGAAAGGGGAGAAAAGCTTGCGCGTAAAATGAGTGGCACAGCAAAGCGCCATTGGAAGCAACTGGCGTTGTTACTTAACCCAGACTCTCCGAGTCAAAATCATCAAATTTAACTTTGAAAGCGATTTTTGCCAGAACGTCTAGAGGCTCTTACAAAATTCCATTTCGCGCAAGAGCTCAAGACGCGCGCCTTGAGCTTTTGCTCCAGTCCATTTTTCTCACTTTGAAAATGCCCTAAAATCAGGAATGTGAAAAAACAAACAACAGTGAAAAAGGATTGATTGGGATGGCCTTAGCCGTCAATTGAAAATGTTCGCTAGAAAAATAGCGGGGGAAGGATTCGAACCTCCGGCCTTTGGGTTATGAGCCCAACGAGCTAACCACTGCTCCACCCCGCGATAAAGTTGATGTGGAGCTTATCACTGGATGAGATTTCTTCTCAAGAGAAATCTACACTAGCTTGAGTTTTTTGTTCATTTGTGTCAGCTATGTTTTTTATGGAAATCATGCCAAATATTCTTACCTGTGAGTGTGACCTATGGGTATTTAGAGGGATTTTCAATTTTTTTCATGCTTGAAACGGAAAAATGGGCACATACTTGGATCAAGAAAAATTCAAATCAATATCCATAGGTCGCACTCACAGGTCTTAGTAAAAACCCAAGTTGTGCCTGATGGCAGCTCATCTAAAATTTTCTTTTCCTGCCTAATTTTTTAGTTTATCTTATTAAATTTAAGAAGAGCATTTGTTGTAAGAGCTAAAATGCCAAACTGCTATTTTTGCCGCTTATGAATTGCTTTTGTCTTTTGGTGTTCCTCAGATATCCCCCTATTCCGTGAACCTATCCGTAAATGAAAATGTTTTTGGTTTTTACCAGGTTTCTAGCAAATTTTTGGAAACGGATAGGTTCGTCTTATTTTAGGCTTTAGTGCAAACACAGACTCAGCATATAGCCAATCCGATGCATATGATCCGCGCGAAAATCAAGCCATTTGCCACAAACCCAGCCAGTAGGGTTTCATTCCGCTGATTCTCATAGGCTATTCATTGCTTCCTCTGTTTTGCACAAGAGTTTCCATAGATAAGATTCTTCAAAACTTTTCTTTAAGATTTCATTATTTTCTAAAACTTCTTTTTCAAACCATTGTTTGAAATTATTTAATTGCTGATTTTCAACGATTTCTTCAGCCCATTTATAAAGTGCACCAGAAACGTAGGCGTTGATAAAAATGCTGCCTATCCCCCAGCTTTTGAAGCGATCAAAAAGTCGGGTTCAATTCCAGAAGCAGCTGAGCT
>JBCCHO010000120.1:0-6590 GCA_039028715.1 Chlamydiota bacterium
TGCAAGTGTGTGATTTTTTAATTTATAAAAAAAATTATGAGGCTATCTCGCTAAACGGTTTTTTTTGGATTTTCTTGAACTTTTTTGCTCATTTTGGAGCGACAACTTTCGCACATTATGGGGTGTTAAAATCTAAAATCTTTCGGAATGGATTGACTAATCAAGAGAAATGAGCGAAAAAGGCTGAAAAATAAAAAAATTATTTGCAATCCAAGGAGGCTCCTACGCAAAATTTCATTTCGAGTGAAATTCGCGCTTTTGTCCTTGAGAACCACTTTTTTTAAATTGCCTATCCTTAGCAGGATATGTTAATTTACCAAAAGTAGTTCTCAAGTCAAAATCATCAAATTTCTCTTCGAAAGCGATTTTTGCGTAGGAGCCTCCAAATTGTGTGGTATAATCGCTCATCTAAAATTCTCTTTTCCCACCTGACCAAGAGTTGGATTTTCACCTGCTGTATTCAAGTATGCCGAAAATTCAACTCTTGGGCAGGTAAAAAACCCGAAGTATCAAAATGGCCAAAAAAAAAACCTTCAAGCTCACCCCGTTTCCCCAAAGCCTAGGCTCTTAAGAAAACAAGACTCGCATTGAAGGTCGGAATTTCGCACTATCAGGCTCCAGCTCTTTCAAGGGCGAGTTGCATTCCTCAACTCCTTGGGTCTCTGTTAGAGACATGATCAACCGGAGGTGTTAAAGCGACCGCTTTGAGCGGTCTTAAGCAAAAGGCTCTTTTCTTTAACGTGCAAATTCCTAAGAGACAATCCAACTCAACAACAATCGTTGAGTGGGATAATCTCTAAGAAATGAGCTCTTTCAATGAATAAAAAGTAGTTCTCAAGGACAAAAGCGCGAATTTCACTCGAAATGGAATTTTGCGTAGGATCCTCCTTATTCTTAATCTTGTCTGTTTATCACCCCTGGTCTATTCTCTGCTTTTTTAGTGGACAAATACTTTTATGGCATCATCTAATTCCAAATCTACATTTCCCAAAACCATTGGCCAGTACCGCCTGCTCGACCTTATTGGCAAAGGGGGAATGGGCGAAATTTTTCTAGCTGAAGACCCAGTGTTTCAGCGTAAAGTTGCCCTAAAAAAGATTCTCTCCAAGCTGGTTTCTTATCAATCAATAAAAAAAAGATTTTTAAACGAAGCAAAAATCGCCGCTAGACTAGCGCACCCGTCAATTATTCCCATCTATTCGCTTCACACCCACGCCGACCAAATTTACTACACGATGCCCTATATCAAAGGGGAAACGCTAAAAGAAGTGCTCAAAGAGACGCGAGAAAATGAAAAAGCAGGTGACCCGCCGCACGCGCTTGGATCTTCGATCCCAGCTCTAATGCGGATTTTTTTGAGCGTTTGTCAAGCGATGGACTACGCCCATTCAAACGGTTTCTTGCACCGCGATCTCAAACCCGAAAATATCATCGTAGGTAAGTTTGGCGAAGTGATGATTCTCGACTGGGGCATTGCGCATCAGATAAACAATCAAGAAAGTAATTTTTTCCAAGACTTGGATGAAGTAAATGAACCGATTCCGTCGGCTCATTTTACCGATTTAACACGACCAGGAAAAGTCGTTGGGACTGTGAATTACATGGCTCCTGAACGGGCTTTTGGCCAACCATCAACGACCCAAACCGATATTTACTCGCTTGGCATTTTACTTTATCAATTGCTGACTCTAAGGCTCCCTTTTTTTCGCCCTTCACTAAAAGATTTTAAGAAAATCCATCAAAAAGAGCGCTGGACAGAGCCACAAGAGCTCGCTCCCCACCGCGATATTCCGCTAAAACTCACTTTACTAGCAAAAAAATGCATCCATCCGAACCCCGCTTTTAGGTTCCAATCGGTACGAGATATTATCGCACAGCTCGAAGATTATATCGAGGGCCGACCGGCATGGATTCCACATTCACGACTCGCACCGAAAAACGCCGCCGACTGGGAATTTCAAGAAAATATTCCCTTAACCAAATATATGGCGATTTTGCGCCTCTCAGGTCATGTTGAGTGGGTTATGTTGATGATTTCAAAAGAACCTTACTCTGGCAATACGAAAATCGCAACCTCATTACAACTGCGCAAAGAGAGCTCTGGTATCGGTTTTTTGCTCTGCGTTCCAAATACCAAACAACGCGCAGGGCTCGAAGAAGGTTACCTGGTTTGGATTGGATCGGAAGCTCATCCAGGGTGTAAACTCTTCCGCACTGGGGTAGAAATGATGGCGATTCCCGACCAAGCGCTCACCTATGAGACGAAGTACGACATTGCTATTGAAAAAAGCGATACCCATCTCCGCCTTTTAATTAACGGTCAATTGATCTTAGACTATATCAGCCATCTCCCTTTAATTGGGGGCCATGTCGGCCTTCTTTCCCGCGATGCGAGTTTTGCAATTGACGAGCTTGAGGTGCTTCTCGGCAGTCAGAGCGCTACAGTGAATTGCCTTGCTATTCCCGATGCTTTTTTCACAAGCAAAGACTACGACCAAGCGCTCTGTGAGTACCGCCGGATTGCTCACTCATTTCAAGGGCGCGTCGAAGCGCGAGAAGCGTTTTTCCGCGCAGGAATGACTCTTTTTGAACAGGGAAAAGCCGCATCTGACTTAAAAAAGCAGGACGCGCTTTTTAATGAGGCCTTTGACGAGTTTGAAAAACTGCATGGAACGCCAGGCGCTCCGCTTGAGTATTTAGGCAAATCTCTTATTTGCCACGCCCAAAACGATCTCGATGAAGAGATCAAATGTCTCGAGCTTGCGCTGCGCAAGTACGCGAAACACCCCCTCCTTCCCCTGCTCGAAGAGCACGTGAGTTTCCGTCTTCACGAAGCCGCTGCCAAAAAGCGCCAAGCCGCTTATTCTTTTCTTTTGCTCGCTTTGCGCCATCTTCCCCGCACGTTAGCTTCTAAAGAAACGCAACATCTCATCGACAACCTCACATCAAATTGGGAACCACTTCCCTTTATCGAAACTCCTACCGCTTTTTCATCCTTAGAAGCACAAAATTTTTGCCTTGCTATTGAGCTTTCTTTCTGGCTTGCCAACCCGACAGTCCTCTATGAGATTAGCCAAAAAATTGACCCCGAATTACCAGAAGGATTGTTTCTTATTAGCAACGCATTGTTTACTTTACTCGAAATGGATTATTCGCAACTCGCTTCTTATATTTGCGACCGCCTTTTTCATGGCTTTCCCCCTTTTGCAAATTCTCAGCTTAAGGCCATTTTTTCTTTTATCTTCGAAGTTGCCGATCGCCCAATCAGCGACCAATTAAAGCTAGCGCTAGAACGCTTCCCGCTCTCGCCAGCTTTGACAGAAAAACCTTTGTTTTACTACCTATTGCGTCGAGGACTAACGGTTAAAACCGCACCTTCACTGCTTCCCTTTCTCGAACGCATTGACTGCCCACCCCTTTTTCCCCTTCACATCTGGGCTGCTCTTTTAGCGCGCGACAAAATCGCGGCAAAAAAGTATCTCGATCGAGCGGCACAAGTCGACTACATCAATCGCAGCTCGCCCTACTATCTTCTCTACGGCTGCTACCTCGCGCTTATCCATGGAGAAGAAGCAGCTCGCAATCACTTTCTCATTTCAGTTGAGATGCACTATCCACCCACCTCAGCCCTACTCAGCCACTACTTAAGTAATCAACAGCGACTCGAGCAGACCTGGGCGCCGCACGCTTTTTTGTGGGAAAAAATCGCCCTTTACGACCAGCTCGCCCTCTATGTTTGTTGTTTAGGCCAGATATCTAAAGCTGTTGCTTTTGAGGAAAAATCTCGCCGAGAACGCGCATCCAAGCAGGTTCCACTCCATTTTCTTTAAACCCAAGCCCACGTGAAAAACCTCATGGCTTCTTTGCACGTTCTACAAGAGGTTTTTCACGTGGGCTTGGGTTTTAAGTGCTTGTGAAAAATACGGGCTAGAGCAAAAATTTTTCAAGGAAAAAATATCATGGGTATGAGGCTATCTCACTCTCAAATTTCTCATTTTGATTCGGCTTGGATAAAAAAGGCGCTGCTATAAGGAGCTAGTCTATAAGTGGGATCTCGGACTGGGATCGGCAAGTCCAATAGATCTTTTGGTGGCAAATGGCCCGTATCAACAATGCGGTGCCACAGTTGACTCAACTTAGGCAGTGTCCAAACGACTTCCCGTGGAGAAGGATTAAAGGCAATGAGAATTTTATCTTTAAGTGTCCAAGCGAGAAAAGAAGAGTTTGTCGGGGCATACCAAGTTACGCCACCGGGCGCTAAAAATGTTTTTTGCCTTAAAATGGGAAGGCTTTTGCGCAAAGCAATGAGCTTTGAAATAAACCGGAGAAAAAACGGGTTTTTCTCCTTGTGATCCCACAAAAAGTAGTTGAGCGTGTTGTCTTGACACCAAGCGTTATTGTTGCCGCAACGCGTGTGACCGTACTCATCGCCCATGAGCCACATCGGAGTGCCCAATGAAGCAAATAGAGCAAGGGCAAAATTGCGCTGCTGCCTAGCGCGTAAAAAAAGAATCGAGTCATTTTGTGTGGCGCCTTCCACGCCACAATTCCAACTGTTGTTGTCATTGCTTCCATCGCGATTGCTTTCTCTGTTCGCAGCGTTTTGTTTTTCGTTGAACGAGACGAGGTCATGAAGAGTAAAGCCATCGTGAGAGCAGATGTAATTGATGCTGCGCGTGGGAGCAGCGCTAGCATACAAATCAGGAGAGCCGAGGACTCTTTTCTTGACTTCTTCTCGATTGCCATCGCCTCGAATAAATGCGCGGATAGCATCGCGGTATTTGCCATTCCACTCGACAAACCGCCATGATGGAAAAGAGCCGACCTGATAAACGCCTCCTGGATCCCAAGGTTCGGCAATCATCCGCGTTGGGCCGAGAATAGGGTCGCGGGCTATTTTTTCGAGCAGTGGGGGCTTTTCTAAAATAGCGCCCGCTTCATCGCGCGTTAAGATTGACGCTAAATCAAAGCGAAACCCGTCGACTCGGTATTCAAGTGCCCAATGGCGCAATGAGTCGATGATGAGCGCTTGGACAACCGGATGTTGGCAGTTGAGCGTATTTCCGCAGCCCGAGTCATTACAGTGATGATTTCCGGACATGCGATAGTAAATTGTCTGGTCTCGGCTTTGAAGTAAAGAAGCGCTTTTTCCAGTGTGGTTATAAACGACGTCGAGAATGACTTCAATACCGGCGCTGTGAAGAGACTTGACGAGTGTTTTAAAGGCTTTTTGCGCAGATTGTGTTGGGTCGCCGTAGCGGTTCATCGGAGCAAAAAAGTGGACCGGTGCATAACCCCAGTAATTGACAAGAGAAACTCCTGTTTTGGAACAAGACGCACTGTTGTCACACTCATCGAACTCAAAGATAGGCATCAACTCGACGGCATTGATACCGAGCTCTTTTAGGTAGGCGATTTTTTCAATGATGCCGGTGAATGTACCGGGCCATTTGGCTTGACTAGACGGGTGCGCAGTAAAACTGCGAACATGCATTTCGTAGATGATAAGATCTTCAGCTGGGGTAAGCGGCCTAGCATCGCATTCCCAGTCAAAAGGCTCTTCAGGTGCCACTCGACCTCTTACTTGATGCTGCGGCTTTCCCCAAATCTGGTGGGAACTCAATCGGTATGCATAAGGATCGATTAGACAGCGATCCAAACACTGATAGGTATAGTCAAAGGTTGCTGGAAGATGTGATAAAGCCAAGTGATGGCGATCGCTTGTTTTTTTCATCTCAGCGCGCAAAAATGGCACTTGACTTTCCAAATGGTAAAGCTCAATGAAGACGGTATCACAGCTAGAGAAAAGTGCAAAGTTTGTCACCTCTTTTTGTCGAGACACGCCGAGCGGAGTTGGGCTGCCAGCTTGAATTTGGTGATTTGCATCGAGAGAATAGTTTGCCATTTTTAAACCCAAGCTATGAGGCTATTCCACTCAAAAAAAATCGTCGAGCGGGATAGTTTCATGTGAAAAACCTCTTGCGGGACGCAAAAAGGAGCAGTTAAGAGGCTCCTACGCAAAAATCGCTTTCGAAGGGAAATTTGATGATTTTGACTTGAGAACTACTTTTTGTAAATTGACATGTCCTACTACCTGTGAGTGCGCCCTCAAGGGATACGTAGATACGTTTGGTTCGCAAGCTACAGCATCCCGTCAAAAAGACCACATGCTTGTGAGCGAACTTTCAAATAATTATACACAAGGCACGCTTTCATCTCAATCCCCTAAACAGGGTGAGGATTCCCGCGTGTCCTCTCTAAAAGCAGATATTTTAGCGCAAAGAATTCCGAAACGAAATAACTGTGCTTCGGACGTTACATCTACGCTTATTTCGTGAAAGCGCTCCAAAGTTTGGGCTGGTATTGACCTCAGCGAAGCAAGTAGCGCCACCGTCAGAGAATTGACTGCGTGGATCCCCATCCCGTTTAGGGGATCGGGAGGAAACGCAGCCTGCAAATTTTTTGCTCATATTGCCCCCAATGCGTTGCCAAGAGAAAAAGAGTAACCTGTAGCCTTCTGTGCTAAAACGCAATATTTCGCATTAACTCCGTCCCATCTCTTCTTCCCATTTACAAGCAAAAAGGATCCA
>JBCCHO010000121.1:0-6546 GCA_039028715.1 Chlamydiota bacterium
AAGTTGAGCAAGATGTTTTTCGAGATTTCAAGGAGATCTTGCAGGGAATGGTTGTAACCATTTCCAAAAGAGCTCCTTGGAATCTCGGAAAACAGATGCTCCAAATTTTTCCAGAGCCTTGTGAGAAATGCGGGCTAGCCCATCCACACATGCATTATACAGGAGTCCAAGTCGCATTATTAGCGCGGCTTGGCAAAACAAAAACTCACATGCAAATTGATCTTGGATTTGGAGATATTGTAGAACCTATCAACTACCCCATCAATCTAACATCAACACGGAAAGGGCCTCTTTTTGAAAGCCAAATTCATCTAAGCTGTTATCCAAAGGAGTTTATTTTCGCTGAGAAGTTAGAAACCTCTGTACACGACAAAAACCTCCCGCTAGGGGTGAGCAAAGACAAAGCAAAACCTTTTTGAAAGACGAATTCATAGCCAAAGCGCTATGGATGAGGAGGAAAAAAGCGTTTGGCAAAGTCTTTGTCAGCCCTAGTGGGAGATTTTTGTCGTGTACAGAGGTTAGAAACAGTGATTTATCGAGGAAGCGCAAATTCCCGTATGAAAGACTTTCATGACCTTTACTCCCTTGTTTCTCTTCCCAACTGTCTAAATACTTCCTACACTGAAAAGGTTGTCATTAACGTGTTTAACCATCGACAAACTTCTATTGAAAACCTACCTCTAAACTTTGATTCAGAGGCGAAAGAGAGGTTGCAACACGTCTGGCATGACTATCACCAACAACTTCAACTGAAAGAAGTTCTCCCATCTAAATTTGAAGAAATTGTCTTTACTATTAACCATTGGTTATCGAAGAACACCTCTTTTTGTGATTCGACCTTACAAATCTTTTAAAGTGACAAGCGCCATGAAAACGTTAGTGTGCATAAAATGCACCGATTCGCTTTTCATCGGCAATTTTTAGATGGGGAGATGAGGTGAAAGAATTTCGTAACAACCTCATTTACAGGGAGAAAAAGAGACGGAAGAGGAGGGATTCGAACCCCCGGTCCCTTGCGGGACTCCTGTTTTCAAGACAGGTGCAATCGGCCTCTCTGCCACTCTTCCAAAATGCCCGGTTTTACAAGACTCTTGAAGCCTTTTTCAACCGGAAAATCCAGAGTCAAAGCGCCACGTTATGAAAAAAATGGCAATGACCTGTCGCTTGCGAGACGCTTACGAGAGGTTGGCTGCTTACCATGCAAACATTTAGATAACTTTGGCCTGTGCGTAAAGCTAATACCTATGAGTGCGACCTATGGATATTTATTTGAATTTTTTTTCCCATGCTTGAAACGGAAAAATGGCCTCTACTTTATCCAAGCATGTGCCCATTTTTCCGTTTCAAGCATGAAAAAAATTGAAAATCCCTCTAAATATCCCATAGGTCACACTCACAGGTAATACTACTCTCTCAAGAGATATGTAGATAAGCTTGCAAAATCCCGTCAAAAAGATAACATACTTGCGAGCAAACTTTCAAATAATTATACGCGGGGCACTCTTTGATCTCAATCCCCTAAGTGCGATGAGAATTTCTACGTGTACGCTTTCAATTGCTGGCACAGTATAACTGGAAACAAACTTCGAGGTCAACCGGGAAATTGATTGAGAAAGCGGAGGTCGTTTTCTGTGAATAGTCGGATATCTTCAACGCCGTGTTGTAACATAAAAAGTCGCTCGACACCACCGCCCCAAGCATAACCGGTGTAAGTATCGGGATCAAGACCACCAGCGCGCAAAACATTGGGGTGAACCATCCCCGCACCGCAAACTTCTAAGTAACCTGTGTGTTTGCATAACGGACACCCACTGCCGCTGCACATTGTGCACTTGATATCGACTTCCATCCCCGGCTCGACAAATGGGAAGTAGCTCGGCCGAACGCGAATCTCAACGGGTCGACCAAAAACTTTTGTGTAGAACGCTTCTTTTGTCGCCAATAAGTCGGCAAAAGTGACTTTCTTGTCGATGTAAACAGCATCGACTTGATGAAAAAACACATGAGAGCGCGCTGTGATTGTTTCGTTGCGGTAACACTTTCCCGGAGCAGCGACTCGAATAGGAGGCGCTGTTTTTTCCATCATATGCTGTTGGATTGTCGTCGTGTGCGATCGAAGAACCGTTTTCTCGTCGATGTAGAAAGTATCTTGCATATCCCTAGCTGGATGATCGGGGGGATAGTTAAGGCCGCCGTAGTTGTAATATTCGCCTTCCACTTCAGAAGAATATTGAATCGAAAACCCCATTTCTACAAGAACATCTAACATTCGATCGAGCATTTGGGTCAACGGATGCTTGCGCCCTATGAACCGGCGCCGACCGGGAAGGGTAATATCGATTTTTTCGGCTTCAAGACGCTGATCGAGCTCGCGAGCTGTAACCACTTTAAGTTGGGTCTCAATCTTGGCTGCAACGTCTTTTTTTAAATCATTGACGAGCTTACCAAATGCCGGCCGCTCTTCGGGCGAACAGCTTTGCAACCGCCGCATCAGCGCTTGAATCGGACTTTTTCGGCCGAGATATTTGACTTTCAGCTCTTCCAAGGCAGCTGAACGCTCAACATGAGCAATGTCGCGTTCAAAAGAATCTTTTAGTTTTTTGATTTCATCGTGCACGGCTTAACGCTAGCTTAAAACCCAAGTTGTGTCTGATGACAGCTTACCCCGTATTTCTCACCAGCCTCTGGGAAAGCTTGGAACATCTGTGTTCCTACGAATATTCCAAGTGACTCTCTTGGAAATGTTGATGAACATTCCCTGTGAGAGTCACTTGAAATCTCGAAAAAACAGACTGTTCAACCTTCTACGCAGAGCTGGTGAGAAATACGGGTTAGGCGGTGTTGAAATCTGAAATTTTCCGTTTTGAATTTTTCTTTTACACTCTCGGGAAAATAGGCAATCCCCTCCGAAAAATTTTAGATTTCAACACCGCCTTAGATCAATTTTATGTTTTTACCCGCTGAGAAAAGACAACTTTAGACCCGCTGCCATAAGGCATAACTTGGGTTTAAAGTAATCCCCTCTTTGCCGTTTCGGCAACGGCGGCAAATCCGGCGGGATCTTTAATTGCCATCTCTGACAATATTTTGCGGTTGATTTTCGCTCCTGCTCGCTGCAAACCACAGATAAGGCGGCTGTAGGAAAGCCCGTGTAGCTTGGCTGCAACACTTAACCGTACGATCCAAAGGCGACGAAAATCTGCTTTTTTTCTTTTCCGATGCTCGGTGCTAAAAGCCATCGCTTTCATCACGGCGTCACGTGTTTGCCGGATGTGGTTTTTTCGATCGCCCCAAAATCCTTTGGCGCGTTTGAGAATCCGTTTTCTGCGGCGGCGAGAAGCTACTGCACATTTACCTCTCATAGATCATTGACTCCTTTTGTTTTCAGTCTCGGCTCGCTTCATCAGTCGACGCGGGCAAGGCGGCGATAAAGGCGGGCATAAGACTCACTCATCACAACCTGTTTTTTTAATTGCCGCTTGCGCTTTGAGGTTTTCTTCGTCAAAATATGGCGGCGTCCTTGGCGGTTGCGCATGAGCTTTCCCGTTCCGGTCACTTTAAACCGCTTCTTAACGGCTTTTCTTGTCTTGACTTTAGGCACTTTCGTCTCCTTTTTTCTGCTGGCGCTTTTGCTGTCCTAGTGGCGCGAGAACTAGGCTTAAATTGCGGCCAATCAGCTTCGGCTTTATTTCAATTTGCGCGATATCAGAAAGGCACTCAATCGCCTGATTAATGAGATTTTCTCCAAGTTCAGGGTGTGCTATCCCACGTCCGCGAAATGTGCAGGTAAAACGCACCTTATTTCCCTTTGAGAGAAAGTCGCGCGCGCGCCTGAGTTTCGTTTCGAGATCGTGACTATCGATATTCGGTTTAAATCGGATCTCTTTGACCTTTACTTGGTGCTGCGCTTTTTTGCTTTCACGTTCTTTTTTTGTCAGCTGATATCGGTATTTTCCGTAATCGATAATCTTGCAAACAGGCGGGTTGGCATTTGGGGAAATCTCAACTAAGTCAAGGCTATCTCTTTCTGCAAGCTCTAGTGCTTCATGAATAGAGACAATTCCAATTTGCTCACCGTCTTTTCCTATTAGGCGAACTTCCCTCGCGCGTATTTTTCTATTTACTTTCAAAATCGCTTTTCCATTAGCTTGCGATGCCCTTGCAATAACCCCATTCGCGCTATGGTGATTAAACTTTACCTTCAACGCGATTGTTGCAAGAACCTCTTGTAAAAGCTTTTAGTTTATGCAAAAGGTCCTTTTTTTGCGATAGCTGTTTTTCCGGCGACTCTAAGATCGCAGCGAGAAAACGCTCTATTCGTCCAAAAAGAGACTGAGAAATCTTAAACCACCCCTCCCCTTGTTCTTCTAAATCAAGCGCTGGCCCTTCCCATTCTCGGCCAAAATGATCAACTATGACCCCAAGTATTCCCGCGCGTTTTCCTGCGCGCCGGCCACTTATCTCAATAGAGGTCGTCGCCAAAGCATCTTCAAATAACTGCTCACAAGAGTGCGCACCTGTTAACAAAACTACACGCACCTTAAGGTCAAGGATTTTAATCGTATCTTGGATCAATTTCAAGGAAGAAATGATTTCTTGACGCAAATCAGCTCGCAAAACGAGTCGATAAGCGCGATCTTGCCAAAAATCTTTTGCTCGATAAAGCCCAACATCGGGATCAATTTCTCCGCTCGACAACGAAGAGGTAAAAGCAACAACACGCAGTGGCTGCTTACCTTGTCGAGGGTGATTAGCTATCGCTAGATCTAGATGGGAAACGACCTCAAACTTCTCGTTGCCATAATTTTTTTTTCCAAAGGCGATGAGAGCTTCAATCCATTCCATCCCCTTTTGACGCCAAAGACAATACCATTTCGTTGCCCAACCTCGCTCTCGCCGCACTAAAAGGTCAAATAGCCCCTCTTCTTTCCCAACGGCGCGGTGGTCAATTTCTGCGAGCCGCTTCCGGATACGTAAAAAATGTTTTAATTCTTTTTCTGATGGATAAGCCGCTCCTTGAAAGCGGTAAACGCATCGTTGCTTTTTCTTTGTTTTGAGCGATAGCTGAGCTGCACAATCGAAAATTTTAATTTTCCCTACTTCTCGACTAGAAGACAGGTAAGAGCCTGGACAAAAGTCGACAAATGACCCCAGCTGAAAAAGATCGACCAATGAAGAAGAGCTCTTTTCGGCAAAAGAAGCGCGCTGGCGGTGGCCGTGATGACGCAAAAAAGTCGCGGCGTTTGAAGGAACCATCAAATGGGTTTGAATCGGTAAATCACTAGCGATCAGATGGCGCATCCTCTCTTCAACCAGTGGAATCACTTCTCGACTTATAGGCTGGTCAAAGACGAGGTCGTAGTAAAACCCAAAAGGAGTCACTCCCCCCTTTAAGAGCTGAACATCGGGAAAAAGTTCAGTCGCAGCAGCTGCTAAAATTTCAGCTGCTGTGCGGTATCTCTGCTGAGTCGCGCAACAAAAAGTGGGAATTTCTAAAGATGAATGACTTAACAATGGCAATATCTAAGGTTTTTTTTCACAGCAAATGAATGTGGGATATAGCTGACTCGAACAGCTGACCTCCACGATGTCAACGTGGCGCTCTAACCAACTGAGCTAATATCCCTTTGGCTAGCCTTTTCACCCGCTAAATTTTTTTTAATAGCGGTTACTATAGCCTTGTTTGAAGTAACATCTCAAGTCCGCGTCTGATGCTAGTCCAGATAAATTTTCTGTTTTTTTACCTATCTGAGACTTGAATTTTCAGCATACTTGAATAGGTTAGGTGGAAATTCAAGTCTCAGATAGGTCGGAAAAGAGAATTTTAGATGAGCAACCCTACCACACAATTTGGGTTAGTATATACTATCTGGCAATTTGATACCAACGGAAATTTCGAGAATCCGGGGACAACCACCGCTCTGCATATGATGTTTTCCTCTTTCCCAGCCCACGGGCACCTTCGCTTTGCTCACGAGCTCTGGCGCCATCACTTATCTCAGGGAAGTTGCGCAATTGACGCCACTTGTGGCAACGGTTACGATGCACTTGTTTTGAGTCGGTGTATACTTCAAAAAGGCAATGGCCGCCTTCTTTGCCTTGATATCCAACGAGCTGCACTAGCCAAGGCAAAATTTTATTTAAGGTCCCACCTTTCCAAAGACGCATTTAACAAAGTCTCGTTGCACAATCAGTGCCACAGCCAGTTTCCCCCAGTCGAGTGCCCTATTCAGCTGATTGTTTATAACTTGGGATATCTTCCTGGGGGAAACAAAACAATCACGACAAAAAAGCTCGCAACGCTCACTAGCCTAAGTAAGGCGCTGAAGCTGCTCGCTTTGGGCGGAGCTCTTTCCGTGATGTGCTACCCAGGGCACCTTGAAGGAGCTCACGAAGCAGAAGCCGTCGTTAATTTTTTTCAACAAATTGAAAATCAAACACTTAGCGTTTTTTGTTACCGTTACAAAAAGCGCTCTGAAGCCCCTTTTTTAATTTGGAGTAAAAAAATCGCAAGTTAAATAGAATCAATTATTTATAAATTAAAAT
>JBCCHO010000122.1:0-6532 GCA_039028715.1 Chlamydiota bacterium
CCTCGAACCCCCTAAAATGGCCAGATAGCAGTTGTCCGCATTGACAAAGTACCTTAAACATTAAGCTAAAATTAAATATTTTTTGTGCTCTATGGAGAAATTCAAATCTTGCCGTTTTCAGGGGTTCGAGGGTATAAGGCCTACATGGTAGCTCAAATTTAATGCGTCAAATAGATAAATTTTCTGCAAAATTCCATCCTTAAAACTTTCTGTTCAAATGTAACCGACTCTTACAGAGAAAACCGCAAGGTTTTCGCAAAGAAGGGTAAAAAGCTGATGATTAGGCACTGGCACATATCTCACTTCTTCTATTCAAGCATGTGTTGCCAAATGGTATTTATTTCATTGATAATGATAAAAGGGAGTAAGGAGGAGATACGACTATCGATTCATGAAAATATTTGAAACCGCAACTTTCTGTTCAAATGGCCCCGCTGATCCATGTAGGGGTCAGCGGGGCCATTTAAACAGGAAGGTACGGTTTCAAATATTTATTTAATAAGAGATAGTCGTGTTTTTCCCATGAACCCCATCATTCACTGTCTTCTGGTAATCCTATGCTCTCTTCTGACGTTACGTTGTAATAAGTTTCTTAAGCATTAGATTTTCTGTTCAAATGGCCCATCTCCGTATAGGGAGCTCATGTACCCCTTGTTTTTCAAATGGAATAAATACGTACCGTCCACGTTCTCCAACTATACGTCCTGAGTAGTCTAGTTGTAAACTGCCAAGCCCCACGAAATGCAACATTCTATTTAGCAAATTTATATAGTCGGCCTCTGTGTGGAACTCTTTGTTGTCAATGAATTCCTCTTTAAATTTTAAAAAATTTTTATTTGCAATACATGAAGTGGGAAGGTACTTAGCAATCAAAGATATTATGTCGTTTGGCAGAAGTATTGAAATATTTTTTCCTCCCCATCCATTTACCAAATTAGCCCCCCTATTTCCAATGATTTCTTTTCGAAATTCTAAAAATAGTTTATTTCTTTCTATCTTTGAATTGTAAGGTTGACAATTGTCTTGAAGTTCGGCTTTTCGATAAAACAGATATACCAACAATGTATTCAAATTCTTTCCTGAAGAAAGATATACCGATCGTGACTCACGATCGGTGCAGTTTTTCTTCTCCCTTAATTCATTAGATTTAATCTTTGTTTCTATAAGTGCAATCTTATTTTCGATAATAATATCTATGATGCGTTTAATCTCTCGAATAAATTGATCTACCTCTGCAGCAAACAAATTGATATTGGCCGTTATAAGGGAGGCAAGTAACGGGACATATTGTCGTAGGCGGCTCTCGCAAATTATCGGAGATTTGTAGAGGGCTTGAATTCTTTCTACCTCATTATACGGAGTAGGAAGGTGTTTAACAATCGAATGTATTATTTTATCCTTTAGAAGAACAAGTGAATGATTTTTTCTTATCCATCCACTTACCAAAAAATAACTGTCTTTCTTTATGCAGTTGGTTATTAAAATAGTGCGTTTAAGTTTGCTTTTATAGTTCTCACTATTTCTAGCAAAAAAACTCTTGCCATCAAGCAAGATAATTTTAGCAAGACGCTCAATTTCTTTTGGAGTAGGAGTCCTCAAAAAATCGGACTCTTTAGAAAAATCGAACTCTTTACAAAAACTATTCTCATTGAATACCCAATCCCAGTAAATACTGCAACCAGGAGCCTTAGGAATGCTCTGTTGATGAATCTTGGCATCTAAAAAGGTAGCTTTAGTGTTGTTCTCTCCTGGCATGCGAATCCCTTCGAGAGAAAAACAGTTAATTGCTGAGCGATGACATAGGCTCAAAAAACAGGGATCAAAATGTCTTGGAGGTAGACTCATAAACCGAGCCCGGAGCATTGGGAAAGTAGGAAAAGCCATGAAAAACTCCAAACACTCTTCATAGGATCTATATTTAATAACCTCGTTTGGTATATTATAAGAAAATCTTATTTGATCTATGACTAGGCACCGCCTCCCTTCCTCCCAGTATTTCTTTGTCAGAAGTCGAATTTTATTTATCGCCTCCGACATAGGTATACCAGTGTATTGAACTGATGAGCATGCAATAAGGTCCAGTCCACCACTTTTAAATCCTATGTCCAACATTATGGGGTCATTTTGATGCCTATAAGTAGTAAAATATTTCGAGAGATCTACCTTATTTTCAGGATCTTTTACCTCAAATGTACGTTTTGTATTCCAAAAATACTTTTTTAACTTATTTTTTTTGGAAATAGATAGTAGATTTTTCGGGGTTTCCCATCTGGGGTGTATTTGTTTAGACTCTGGAGGGGCCAGGACGCCTGCAAAGTCGGTTGAAGAGTTATTGTTGGATTGATTTTGGGGCAATAAAGAATCCATATTCTTTTGATCTAAGTTTTTATCATTAAGTTGGGTTCCTCTCTCATAAGATAAAGATGAATTCCTATATTTGTATGAGAGTCCCAAGCAAAAGATGACTCCGACAAAGAGGCTTGTATAGGGGTGACTTAAAATGAGCGTATAGGGTTTATCAAAGATGTTGTAGAAGCAATGAGAAAAATATCTAAAAGTCTGGTTGACTGCTATCATAATGTATCCTTCTTAGATGTCTATTTCGTGGTTACTTTGACAGTTTCTACTTTCGCTGCTGTTTTTATGGTCTTTCATGTAGGAAAAGAAGGTTCTTCTTCCGATTCCCAAATTTTGACAGATTTCTTTTGCGGTTCTATCGGAGTTGGAATAAAGGATTCTTGCGTTTTCTAACTTTTCTTTGTCTGTACGAGGTCTCCCACCCGATCTTCCTCTTGCTCTAGCAGCAGCGCGACCCGCTGAGGCTCTTTCAGCTCGAAGCTCCTTTTCCATTTGATAAATAGCTCCCATAATTGACAAGAAACAACGTCCAGTGACCGTATTTGTATCGATGTTCTCTCTTAAAGATGAGAGTTCGATTTCTTTCTCTTCTAAGACCTGTATTATTTCTAGTAGATTTGTCAATGAGCGAGTCATGCGACTGAGTTCAGTGATGACAATCGTATCTCCTGATCGCACGTATCCCATCAGGCCATCCCACCCAGGACGCTTCATCCGAGACCCTGTCATCTTATCGGTGAAAATTCGCTCACACCCTGCTTTTTCAAGGAGGTCTATTTGAGAATCTAAATTTTGACCGATGCTGCTTACGCGAGCATAGCCTATTTTATTTTGAGAAGGGTTGTTTTTGTTTTCTTTGTCGCTCATAAAGCAAAAACTTAATAGATAGAGAAATTTTTCGCACTATGATTTTTGCGCTGGTTTTTGCGTTTATTTTCAGAGCTGGTATAAGCTCTTTGTCTAAAATCTTACCACAGTGCGAAAAGTCTACTTTTTGCACTCACGCAAAAACCCGATGCCAGTAGAATTTCTTAGCGAAGGACATAAAAAGTCTTATGGAAGATTTTGTGGTGACCCAACCGAAGCCCAATTAGCAACATATTTTCATCTGGACGATAGTGATCGGACTTTGATTAATAGTTGTCGTCAAGACCACAATCGATTGGGCTTTGCCCTTCAACTAACAACCGTGAGATTTTTAGGCACTTTTCTTGCCAAGCCAACGGATATTCCCGATCTTGTGATTCACTTTATTGCTAAACAAATTGGTATTAAAGAGACCCGCTCGCTATCCAAATATGTGAAGCGCAAACAGACTCACCATGCTCATGCGAATGAAATACGTATGCGCTATGGCTATAAAGATTTTACCAAGGGGGATTCAAGATTCCGCCTGATTCGCATCCTTTATACGCGATCCTGGTTAAACAACGAGCGCCCCAGTCTCATGTTTGACCTTGCTGTAGCTTGGTTAACAAAGAATAAAATATTGTTGCCTGGGATCACTACCTTATCGCGCTTGGTTTCTGAAATTCGAGATCGTTCAACCAATCGTCTGTTAAAAAAACTGTACTCCCTGCCCAGCAAACGACAACGAACAAAGCTAGAAACTTTGCTGGATTTGCAAAAGGGAACGTATTGCTCTCACTTTGATCAATGTCGCCAGGGGCCAGTAAAAGTCAGCTCTTTTTCTTTTAATGCTGCAATTGAACGCTACGAAAAGCTCCATTCTTTTGGAGTGCGAGCCCTTGATTTCTCAAGTATTCCTCCGGTGAGATTAAAAAGTTTAGCGAGGTACGCGACATTAGCTTCAGTGCATAAAATAGCCCGAATGCCAGAAAGAAAGAGAATAGCCATACTGGTTGCATTTGTTCAAACATTTGAGATGATTGCACTTGACGATGCTTTAGACGTTCTTAATCTTCTCGTCACCGACATCACAAGAGAAGCCAAAAAGGTTCGGGAAAAGAAGCGTTTGAGAACTCTCAAGGACTTGGATAAAGCGGCATTGCTGCTAGCAGAAGCCTGCGTAGCTCTACTAGAAGAATCAAACAGCTCTAATGACCTGCGAGAAATCATCTTCTCAAAAATTCCAAGAGAATCTATTTCTCAGTCCATTGACACTATCAACGATCTAGCTAGAGAGTCTGATGAAGATTTCCATGAAGAATTGATTGAGCAGCACAGAAAAGTTCGGCGATTTTTGCCTCATCTCCTGCGCTCTATTGAATTTAAGTCTTCTCCAGCGGGATTTGCTATAATCAGAGCTTTTAATTATTTAAAATCTTTAGAGGGAACGCACAGAAAAACTCTTAAAGATGCCCCGTTAGACATCATCCCTCAATCCTGGCAAAAGCTGGTGATTACTAAAAAAGGGCTTGTAGATAGAAAAGCCTATACCCTTTGCGTTTTAGAAAAACTTCAAGACAAGTTGAAAAGAAGAGATGTTTATGTTGAGTTCAGTGACAGATGGGGAGATACGCGCAAAAAGCTGTTAAGCAAAAAAGACTGGGATAACCATAAGCACCAAATATGTCGATCCCTCGGACATCCCTTAAAGGTCGATGAAGCAGTGCAGAGCTTATCAAAACAGCTAAGCACTGCATACACAATTACAGCAGGAAATTTCGACCTAAACGAGAAAGTTCGCGTAGAGTACAAAGGAAAATTACCCACTCTGACTATTACTAACCTGGAAGCTGCGCCTCTATCTGGTGATTTAGAAAATTTACGCTCACAGGTTGAAAGTGTTCTTCCTCGCATCGATCTTCCAGAACTGATATTGGAAATAGATGCACAAACTGGATTTACCAATGAATTTACCCATGTCAGCGAATCTAATGCACGGGCATCTGATCTAAATGTGAGTATTTGCGCGGCTCTTCTCGCAGAAGCTTGTAACGTCGGGATAGAGCCTTTTATTCAACAAAGCAACCCCGCTTTGACAAGACATAGATTGATTTGGGTGCAGCAAAACTATATCAGAGAAGAAACGCTGAGGCATGCGAATGCCAAACTAGTTGATTATCAGTCAAAAATCACTCTAGCTAACACCTGGGGCGGAGGTGAAGTAGCTTCAGCGGATGGGCTACGGTTTGTTACACCTGTTGCGAGTATCAATTCTGGCCCGAATAGGAAATATTTTGGGGCAAGGAGAGGAATCACATGGTATAACTTTATCTCCGATCAATATTCTTGTTTTCACGGCATCGTTATTCCTGGAACGCTGCGAGACTCTGTGTTTGTTTTGGAAGGGCTATTAGAGCAGCAAACAGGCTTAAACCCACCTGAAATAATGACAGACACAGCTGGCGTAAGCGACATGATATTCGGTTTGTTTTGGTTGCTGGGATATCAGTTTTCTCCACGGTTAGCAGATGCAGGAGAGTCTGTTTTCTGGCGCATAGATATGAATGAAAACTATGGCGCTCTTAATGAGATAGCAAGAGGTCGGATAAAAACAGACCGTATTAAGCGTCATTGGGATGATATGTTGCGGGTAGCAGCCTCGCTCAAGTCGGGAACAGTGCGCGCTTCAGAATTAGTGCGATCGCTACTTAAAAGTGACCGTCCTTCTGGATTAGCCCAGGGAATTATTGAAGTTGGGCGCATTAATAAGACAATTTACCTCTTGAATTACATTGACAATGAAGAATATCGCCGACACATTTTAAAGCAGCTAAATAGAGGAGAAGGGAGACATGTTATCGCTCGTATGATTTGCCATGGGAGACGTGGTGAAATCTACAGAAAATATCGCGAAGGGCAAGAAGACCAACTAGGTGCTCTGGGAATCGTTACTAATGCGGTGATTTTGTGGAATACCATTTATATCGATTCTGTGCTGTCCCACATGAAAAAGAATGGGGGCAAATTAAAGGAAAAAGATGTGGCATGCCTATCTCCTCTACAACACAAGCATATAAATGTGCTGGGAAACTATTCTTTCAACCTCGATGAGGACGTGGTAAAGGGAAATCTAAGACCGTTGAATATTGCAGATAGAAAGGGGGCTTGTCTCCCTTAGCGCAACTTTTCGGTGCGCCACGAAGCGCACATTCACTAGCGGCTGAAAGAGCCGTCACAAAAGCATAGACCCGATGCATTGTGTACCGAGTCTTGAATTGATGGAGGTAACGACATGGATTAAGCGTAGACAGGAATGTTGTAGGCC
>JBCCHO010000123.1:0-6480 GCA_039028715.1 Chlamydiota bacterium
AGTGCGACCTATGGGTATTTAGAGGGATTTTCAATTTTTTTCATGCTTGAAACGGAAAAATGGGCACATACTTGGATAAAGTAGGGGCCATTTTTCCGTTTCAAGCATGGGGAAAAGAAAAATTCAAATCAATATCCATAGGTCGCACTCACAGGTATATACCTAAAACGACTCAATCTGCAAAAATCTCGCCGAATTTGGCGGTCTCTTTTCGGGCGCTTTTTCTTCGATCAAAGGAAAAAGTGTCCAAGAGTGGTCGTGCCAAATCACGGCCTTGTTGTCGTGGCTGAAAACATCCAGACGCCCAAAATGATCTGCAGCAGAAGTTTTTCACACAACTTGGGTTTAAAAATTATTTTAACTAAATCGGGCTAAATTAGTCGATCCGAAAAACTCCCGGCGCAAGGAGAAAATCATCTTTTACACTCTAAAACTTTTTTGATCCTTGTAAAATCCTCACTCGGGTTTCACTTCGTCGAAAATCAACTTTAAACCCAAGTTGTGCCTTATGATTGCTCAGATAAATTTTCTCCTATGTATCGCTTTCCATAGTGGATCCCGTCTTTTTGAGCGAGTATCCTCATTTTGGCGATAAATTGATCGAGCCCCTCGCCTGTTAAAGCTGAAACTTCGAGTAGCGTGTCTGGGGGGAAGGGGTAGCGCTTTTTGAAAAAAGAGCAATGTTTGTCAGCGTTTTCAGTGTCAATCTTATTGAGAGCGACGAGAAACGGTTTTTTTGCTAGCGTAGTAGAGTAGGCAGTGATTTCATGGCGGAGCGTAAGAAAGTCATCATAGGGAGAGCGTCCCTCTAAACCAGAGAGGTCGATCACATAAATCAGTGTTGCAGCGCGCTCGATATGCTTGAGAAATGAAATCCCCAATCCGCGATTGAGATGTGCCCCTTGGATAATACCGGGGATATCGGCGATAGAAAGGCGCGAAAAATCGTCAAACTCAAGACAGCTTAGGTTAGGAGTCAGTGTCGTAAATGGATAAGCCGCTGTTTTCACTTGAATGGAAGCTAGGGCGGAAAGGAGAGTCGATTTTCCCGCATTGGGGAGACCGAGCAAGCCGACATCGGCGATCAACTTGAGCTCGAGGTCGATAGACTGTGTTTCTCCTAGAAGTCCGGGAGTACAGCGAGCTGGAGCTTGGTTGACAGCCGTTTTGAAAAAGGCATTCCCTTTCCCTCCTTTCCCGCCGCGGCACAGGCACAGCTCCTCTCCATGCTCGGTGAAATCGTAGATCAACGTTTCTGTGACGGCGTCTTTGACAAGGGTTCCGCAAGGAACCGTTAAAATAAGGTTTTGCCCTGCTTTACCCTGTCGCCGTTGACTTCCTCCCTGTTGGCCATTTTTAGCCGTTGTAATTGGGCGATTGCGATAACAATCGAGCGAGTGTAGCCGTTGGTCGCAGCGCAGAATAATTGACCCGCCAGGGCCTCCGTTGCCGCCATAGGGGCCTCCCTTAGGAATGAATTTTTCTCGTCTCCAGGCAATGACGCCGTTGCCGCCTTTACCGGCGATGCATTTGATCCGTACGTGATCTGTAAACATAGATCTTTTCCTGCAAATCTATTAGAAGGTCGCAAGGACGAGTTTTGCGCACAACTTGGCTTGATCCAAAGTGTGCTTAGCTAGTAGGGACGGGAACGATAGAGATAAAGGTGTTTTTCCCCTTGCGAAAATGCACGGTACCGTCAATCAAAGCGAACAGAGTGTCATCATTTCCCCGTTTGACATTTGTCGAAGGGTGCCATTTTGTTCCTCGCTGACGAGCAATAATACTACCTGCTGTGACAAACTCACCTTGGCCTGCCTTGATCCCCAAGCGCTTTGCATTTGAATCGCGTCCGTTGCGGCTAGATCCCTGTCCTTTCTTGTGAGCCATATTGGTTTCCTCTCCTTCTTATTCCTACTTGCATTGGATAGTAGTGATCTTCACTCGACTGTATTTTTGACGGTGACCGACTTTTCTACGGTAGTTTTTTCGTCGTTTATAGATAAATGAGACGACCTTAGGGCCTCTTGCCTCGCCAATGACTTCGCCTTTAACGAGACATTTGGTGACATGGGGAGTGCCGAGTTGAGGTGTTTTCCCATCGCTAAAAAACAAAACGCGGTCAAACTCAACGGCTTCTTGAGCTTCTTTTAAAAGCTCTACTTCAATAATATCCCCTTCTTCGACCCGATACTGCTTGCCGCCGGTTTCAATAATGGCGTACATTTGCCCTCCACATATCCAATAAATATTTTGCAAAAGTTAAGGCCTAATTATAGGGAAAAGAGAGCAAAAAAGTCTAGCCCGTATTTCTCACAAGGCTCTGGAAAAATTTGGAGCCTCTGTTTTCCGAGTATTCCAAGAACCTATCCGTAAATGAAAATGTTTTTGGGTTTTACCAGGTTTCTAGCAAATTTTTGGAAGCTGATTTGTACACATTGTCCATGAGACAAGGGTAACAAATCAGCTTCCAGAAAGGTGCAGAAAGAGTGAAAAGCAAGAAGATTTTCATTTACGGATAGGTTCAAGGAGCTCTTTTGGAAATGGTTACAACCATTCCCTGCAAGATCTCAATTAGAAATCTCGATGAGAAATACGGGCTAGCGAGGTTTTGCAAAATTCCATTGTGGGGCGAAATTTAGCGATACATACAAAGGAGCCACAATTTTTTTTAAAATAAGCCTCATGGCTCCTTTGCACGTTCTGCAAGAGGTTTTTCACGTGGGCTTGGGTTTTAAACCAAATACGGCTAAAGCAGACATTGAACAATCGCATAATGATATTTGACTCTTTTTCCCTCTGGGGGCCAAGGGAAGGTATTGAAATCTTTGAAAAAAGTCGGTGAATTTTTGAAAGCATCCCTTTAGCCCGTATTTCTCACAAGGCTCTGGAAAAATTTGGAGCCTCTGTTTTCCGAATATTCCAAGAACCTATCCGTAAATGAAAATGTTTTTGGTTTTTAGCAGGTTTCTAGCAAATTTTTGGAAGCTGATTTATGCACATTGTCCATGAGACAAGGGTAACAAATCAGCTTCCAGAAAGATGCAGAAAGAGTGAAAAGCAAGAAGATTTTCATTTACGGATAGGTTCAAGGAGCTCTTTTGGAAATGGTTACAACCATTCCCTGCAAGATCTCAATTAGAAATCTCGAAAAACATCTTGCTTAAGCTTTTTAGCAGAGCTTGTGAGAAATACGGGTTAGCGGAAAGATACTTTTTCTCGACTGCATGTGTTCCCAAGGTTTTTCTCCCTGTGTTTACGAAAAAATAATTGGGAAATCACCTTATCTCATTGCGAATTTTTTTTTAACGGGAATTGCGCGAAAAACTCCTGAGAAAATTTGGCTTGTTTTGTTACAATTAAGGATATTTAGTTTGACCCATTTGCTCTTGATGTTCATAGAGGGCACTCGAGCTAGAGTTATTTATGGCAGAAAAGGCAACTGTTCTTACATTACTGCGGCATGGCCAATCAGAGTGGAATAAGCGCAATCTTTTTACTGGTTGGGTCGATGTGCCGTTGAGTACCGAGGGAATTGAAGAAGCGTTACAAGCCGGAGAGCAAATTCGCACGATCCCTTTTGGGGCAGTCTTTATTTCAGCGCTGATGCGCGCTCAAATGACAGCGTTGCTGGCTCTTAGCCGCCATAAAATGACGAAAACTCCGGTGCGCCTTAACTTAGAAGACGAAAAATTGCAGGAATGGGGAAAAATTTCCGATCCCAAACTAGCGCACGACTGCCTTCCGATCTATAGCGCTTGGGAGCTCAATGAGCGAATGTATGGCGAGTTGCAGGGAATGAATAAAGATGAAGCGCGGCGTCAGTTTGGCGTTGAGCAAGTCCACACGTGGCGCCGCAGTTATGACATTGCCCCACCAGGGGGTGAAAGTTTAAAAGAGACGGCAAAGCGAGTGTTACCCTACTTTAAAAAAGGAATTGTTCCCCATTTGGAGAGAGGAGAGCATGTCCTCGTTTCCGCTCATGGCAACTCGTTGCGCGCTGTGATGATGATGTTAGAAGAGCTTTCTGAGGACGAAGTGGTTCAACTTGAAATCCCAACAGGAGAGCCGCTTTGTTATCGTTACTTTGAAGGAGAGTGGGAAAGAATGACTTTAAAGGCGATTGGTGCAGAGTTTAAAGAAACCTGCAATGAATAATAACCCAAGCCCGCGTCTGATGATAGCTCAGATCAATTTTTTGATTTTTTACCTGTTTAAACCCAAGTTGTGTGGTATAGTTGCTCATCTAAAATTCTCTTTTCCACCTGCCCAAAGCTTAAATTTTCAGCATATTTGAATAAAGTAGGTAAACATTCAACCCTCTCGCAGGTGGGAAAAGAGAGGTTTAGATGAATCATCATCAGACGCGGCCTTGGGTTAATAACTGTGAGTGCGACCCAATATAACTTGGATTTAAGGGCCATGACTTTTCCAATCTATCTCGATAATGGGACAATGACAAAGCCTTCTGCTTATGTTTCCCAGCAAATGACTCCTTTTCTTAAGCGGTATTGGCATGCTGAAAAGGCGTGTTATTTGCCGGGTAAAGAGCCGTTTTCGTCGCTCAACCGAAGTGTTTCTGCTGTCTGCGATCTCGTTGGCGCCAATGATAATGATCAGTTCGCGGCGACCTCTTCAGCAGCGGCAGCGCTGCAAACTTTGAGCCGCGCCCTTTATTTAGAGCGCATTGTTTCCGAAGGGTGTAACCATTTATTGACAACAGAGATCGAAGAAAGCGCTATGAGAGTTGCGCTTGACCAATGGGAAAAAGGAGGATGTGTAGTCAAAAATATTCCCCTTAATTGCTCTGGGCAAGTGACAAAAGCTGCTTTGGAAAGCGCTCTTTCCCCGCGCACGGCGCTCGTGTCGCTTGCTTGGGCAAATAGTATGACTGGAGTTGTCCATCCTATGTGGGAGCTCGCTGAAGTTTGCCGAGAAAAAGGGGTGTGGCTTCACGTCGATGTGAGCAGCGTCATTGGTAAGCTTTACTTTCAATGGCGCGATTTGCCAATTGATTTTTTGACCTTTGACGCCGATAGAATACATGGCCCACGAGGTAGTGGCGTTTTACTCAGTCGCGCTCATCACAAGTTACAGCTCTTTGCAGCTGAGTTGATCAATCCCGCTGCCATTGTCGGCTTGGGAATCGCTTGTGAAGAAGCAGTGGACTATTTTGATCATCTCAGTGTTGAGACAGCGCGTTTGCGCACTATTTTTGAGCAGGGGATTGTTGCGGGATGCAGAGCGAAAGTTCTTTTTGAAGCAGCTGAGAGATTGCCCCATGTATCGACACTCGTCTTTCCTGGAATTTCAGCAGAAATGCTCGCTTTTTGTTTAAAAGAGGCGGGAGTTTACGCCAACCTTGGGAATGTCCGTTACCCTTCGTTAGCGCATGTTTTAACAGTCCTTGGGGTTAACGCTCAAGAAGCGCAGCAAGCGCTTAGTTTTGGTCTTTCTCGTTTGACAACGATAGAAGAGATAAAGAAGGCCGTTGGAATTATCACAGATCGCGTTAATCAATGCCAAAGTCTTTCTCAAAAGGTTACGTTATGAGTATGACAGCATTTTTACCCCCTCTTTGGTCGCATTATAGCCGACTTCTCATTGAACGCATTTTGGCGCCGCGCAATGCCGGCACTTTTCCGAGCGATGGCGTCATAGGCGGTGACATGCGCGTTGTCATCGGGCAATCAGGTCGGGAGCAAGAGAAAGTAGCGCTTTATTTTGCAGTTGATACGACAGATGGCATTATTGCCGATGCGAAATTTCAGGCTTTAGGAACAAGCGCCCTGATTGGAGCTGCTGATGCAGCTTGCGATGTTGTTTTGCGCAAAAGTCATGCGCAAGCGGGGCGGATAACGGCAAACTTGATCGACCAGAAGTTAAGGGATTTTAGCCATATTCCCGCGTTTCCAAGCGAGGCCAATCATGCGCTTAACTTAGTTTTAGAGGCCATAGACCATTGTATCGAACAGTGTCGGGATATTGCGATTGCCGACCCCTCTTATGCTCCACCAGTTCCAACAAAAATTGAGTCGGATGGAGAGTATCCCCAATGGGAAGCCATGACAAATCAAGAAAAACTCGCTCTGATCAATCAAGTCATTGCCGATGAAATTCAACCTTATATCGAGCTCGATGCGGGAGGTATTGAAGTTTTAGCGCTTAGAGAAGATCGCGAGGTCATCATTGCTTATCAGGGAGCTTGTACAAGCTGCCCATCGGCCACAGGGGCGACGCTCCATGCAATTGAACAGATCTTGCGGGCGAAAGTTCACCCAAACCTCGGTGTTAAACCCGACCTTTCTTTTCTTTCTTTCTAGCCCACATTTTTCACTGATCTATTGGGAAGCCTGGCAGTGCCCTATGAGCCTAGCTCAATCGACTTTTTCCTCGATCCTATCAGCCTGCGGATAGTAATCGAGGACAAAGCGCCCGAAAATGCTTGCGCCAAATGCGCTGAGATTTTCTCATTTTGAA
>JBCCHO010000124.1:0-6464 GCA_039028715.1 Chlamydiota bacterium
AAACTGATTTAAAGCCTCTAGATCGTATTTTTTCTTCGTCGCCCATATTAAACTTAATATTGGCTAGAATAAAAAATGCAATCTAGAGAACTTTAAATTCAGTTTGCTTTTGGGCGCTTTTGAACCGGAAGCACTATATTCTGCTAAGGATAGGCAATTTATAAAAAGCAGCTCTCAAGGACAACAGCGCGAATTTCACTCGAAATGGAATTTTGCGCGAGGAGCCTCTGGAATACTCGGAAAGCAGAGGCTCCAAATTTTTCCAGAGCCTTGCGCACAAATGCGGGCTAAACCCACTTCTTCAGGCATGGGACGAGAAGCGAAAAATATCCCTTCTTGAAAAAGCTATCGATGTTTTAGATTAAAACCCAAGCCCGCGCCCATCAGACGCCGGCTTGGGTTACAATTGAAAATGACATTACTTAAAAAAAAATCAGTGATTTTGGGACTAGACCCAGGCACGCGGGTCACTGGCTACGGCATTATCCAAACCGATGGTCACCACTACCAAGCCATTGACTACGGTTGCATTCGCCTTCCAGAAAAAGAGCCTTTCTCCATAAGAGCTTCGCTCCTTTTTGACGGTGTCGATCAGCTACTCACGCACTACCCAATCCATGCCGTCTCGGTCGAAGGGCAGTACATGCACAAGAATGCCCAAAGCGCGCTTAAACTTGGAATGGCCAAAGGGGTTGCAATTTTAGCAGCGACCAAGCGCAATATTCCTATTCATGAATACTCGCCTAAAAAAGCAAAACTCGCTGCTACAGGAAATGGCAATGCTTCAAAAGAACAAGTGCAGCGCATGATCCAAATGCTCTTCCACCTCCCCACTCTTCCCAAGCCCCAAGATGCCGCCGACGCATTAGCGCTCGCTTTTTGCCATTCTCACCATCAAAGGAGGTTTTAATTCATGCTTGACTACATCAAAGGAGCCCTCACTGCAACCGCTCCCGGCGCAGCTACTTTAGAAATTGACAATATCGGATACCGCTTTTTCATCCCCTTAAGCACCTATACCAAGCTCCCACCTATTGGTGAAACGACACTACTTTACATTACCACAATCATCAGAGAAGATTCCCACCGCAGCTTTGGGTTTTTGACTCGCGAAGAAAGAGAGCTTTTTGAGCAGCTCAGCGCAATTTCAGGCATTGGCCCGAAAACTGCTCTTGCTCTTATTGGTCACCTAGAGGAAACAGAACTCAAAACAGCCATCACCACAGGAAATACCCTCCTTTTGTCAAAAGTTCCCGGTATTGGAAAAAAAACAGCCGAAAGGTTGATCATTGAGCTACGCGACAAAGTCAGCGCTAAATTCACCCATCAAACACTCAAGCCAATGACTGCCCAGGAGCAAATCATCCAAGACGCCATCAGTGCGCTTACCCAGTTGGGCTATCACCCACTTCAAGCTGAACGCGCTATTAAAAAAGCGCTTGTTACATTTGATGCCAAGCCCGACTTAAGCCTACTTATTACAACAGCGCTAAAAAAAGCCCACTCTACATAGTCGATCCTCTGTACACGTTGACATCCTCCCACGCCTAAAGGGCTGACAATTACCCACAAGTTATCTTAGATACAGAGAGTAAAAAAGTATGATTGGAGAAAACTTTCATTGATCGCTGAATTTCCACTCAGTAACTTCGTCTAAAATAACTTGTGGGTAATTGTCAGACCTAAAAGAGTGGGTTTTACGCTCTACTTTTGATAAAAATTCGACTTCTTAACCCGTATTTCTCACAAGCTCTGCTAAAAAGCTTAAGCAAGATGTTTTTCGAGATTTCTAATTGAGATCTTGCAGGGAATGGTTGTAACCATTTCCAAGAGAGCTCCTTGGAGAGGCTCCAAATTTTTCCAGAGCCTTGAGGTAAAAATGAGCAGTTAGCTTTATTTTTCTTGACACACCATATGGCAGAATCGACTATCTATTTTCCAAAATCGACTTGTGGTAAGCTAAGCTCTTTTTTGCGGAGTTGCCATGATGGTTCCAGAAAATATCATTGTCAGGATGCCTAATTGGATCGGCGATGCGGTTTGCGGGACGCCTGTTTTGGCGGCTTTGCGACGAGCGTATCCGACGGCGCGGGTCACGGCAATGTGCCAAGGAACGATCAGTGCGCTTTTTGAGCGCGATCCCGCAATCAACGAGCTATTTCGGTTTCGCCGCGCTGAGTCTTTTTTGAACCGAATGCGCGACCGGAGTGTGATTGCCAAACTTAGAACGGGGAAGTACGATCTCGGCCTTTTACTTACCCATTCGTTTTCTTCGGCGTGGCGACTCTGGCAAGGTCGGGTGAAGATGACGGTGGGATTTGCGGGAGATGGGCGACGCTTTTTGCTCGACTGTCCACTGAAGTTTCCAAAGAAAAAAGAGCACATGGTCGAAACTTATAAGCGGCTTTTGACGCCTCTTGGGATTTCGGGGGCACAAATTAAGCCGCGGTTGTTTATCACTGAAGAAGAACAAAAGAAAGCGTGGGAAGTTGTCAAGCGGTTTGACATTTCTCCTAAGCAGACGTTGATTGCCATCAATCCAGGAGCGGCTTATGGATCGGCAAAGTGTTGGCTGCCCGATCGGTTCCGCGAACTTGCCGCTCGGATTGTGGCTTACGACTCTTCATATCGGGTGCTTTTTTTTGGCAGTTTGATGCAAAAAGAACTTGTCAATCAGATTTGTGCGGGGCTTCCTCCGCGAGTTGTCAATTTAGCTGGCCAAACGAGCTTGCGGGAGCTGATGGCTTTGATTGGAAGTGCGGCTGTTTTGGTCACAAACGACAGCGGTCCAATGCATATTGCCGATAGTTTAGGGGTGCCACTTGTGGCACTGTTTGGGTCGACAGATCCGTTAATCACAGGGCCTTATTGCCATCCCAATGCGGTGCTAGCCGCACAGCCGCCATGCTCGCCTTGCTTTAACCGCGTGTGTCCGATTGATTTTCGCTGTATGAAGGCAATTCAAGTCAAGGCTGTTTTTGATAAAGTCCTGAGTAAACTCAAACCAAAGGCTTAGCTTGTGTTTCACCGTCTTTTTCGCCGAAATCCATTGGACTCGATGCTTAAAAAGCTCGTTAAGGAAAATAAAAGTCGACTTTTGGTTGTTTGGAATCGCGGATTGGGCGATATTCCGCTTGGGTTATATGCGTTTTGTCAACGCGTGCGCGAGCTGATTCCCCATGCTTCGATCACGGTGTTAACACGTCCTAACTTGGAGCAAGGGTTTGCAATGCTCAGCGGGGTGACAACGCTTATTGCTTCTCATTGGCAACGGGGAAAATCGATTTCTGTCAGAGACGCCTTAGAACAGCATCAGTTGGCGTCAAATATGTTCGATACTGTTTTTGAATGGATCGATATCACGCGTTGGTTGCGATGGCAATTGGGGAAAGTGACGCCAAAACTTCTTTGGAAGAAAGAGTGGGACGCCTTAAGCGATAAGTTTGAGCTAGCCCCCGTACAGAGGGTTTTACCTTCTGGCAAAATGGGTCAGAACAGCGGGCTAGGCCATGATGATGCTTATATTGCCGTGCAAGTGCAGACAGAAACAAGTGCGTTTTACGACCGGAATCGCGATTGGCCTCTTTCTTCTTGGCGCGATCTTTTTTACCGCATTATCTCGGAACAGAAAAAAAAGGTGATTTTGCTTGGGCTCCGGCAAAGCCCTGTTTTTTTAATTGATGGAGTGATTGATTTGCGAGGGAAAACATCGGTGCTTGAGATGATGGCAGTCATTAAAAACCATTGTCGAGCGCTTGTCGCTCCCGACTCAGGGGTTGTTGCGATGACCTATTTTCTCAACCAGCAATTCCCAATAAGACTTGTGTCTCTTTGGGGAAGTCCCAACTGGGGGGTGCTTCGACAGAATGTCGCCTCGCCAAACCCACAACTCACACATATTCCATTGATGGGCGCCCAGCGCGACGTCACGCAAATTTCAGTTGATACTGTTTATGAGGCGCTGTTTTGCAAGTCAAACACCCCTTAGCTGACCTTCTTGAGCGCCATAAAAAAGAGCCGTCTTGTTTAGCTGGCTTGAAAGAAGACATGGTTGTGACCAATCCGCCGCGTTCTTACGAGTTCGCTAAAATGGGCTGTCTCATCTTGGCGGGCGGCCAAGGAACGCGGTTAGGGTGGAACGGCCCTAAAGGATGTATGCCATTGCCTCTTCCTGGGCGGCCAACTTTGCTGCAGCAGTTGCTCGAAAAGATCAAGCGAAAAGGAAAGGCGCTTCCGGTTGCAGTGATGACATCGCCACTGAACCGCACAGCTACAGAAAAGTACTTGAGAAAACATCGCTTTTTTGGCCTGAAACAGCTCGCTTTATTTGAGCAAGGGATCTGTTTCGTGAGCGATTGCCGCGGCTTTATTGTGTATGAAGCGCCAGACATACCCGTTACAGCTCCGGCTGGAAATGGGCAGGCGCTGCATCACTTTTATCGATCGGGAATTTGGCAGGCCTGGCGCGATCGAGGAGTTGAGGTTGTTCAAGTGATCTTTGTCGATAACTTGCTCAATCGCCCTTTTGATGAGGAACTCCTCGGTGTGTATGAAGCGATGCACTGCGATCTTGTTGTGCGCTGTGTTAAGCGAGAGGATCCAACAGAAAAGATCGGAGTGATTGGCTTGCAACAAGGGCGGCTAACAGTTAGAGAGTATACCGAGCTATTGCCTGCAATGAATAGGAAGCAGGGCGCTAGGTGGGACTTTCCCTTTGGCCATACGGGAATATTTTCTTGCACCATGGCCTGGATCGAGAAAATTCAGCCGCTAGTGCTGCCGTGGCATCTCGCTTGGAAGAAGCGCGGAGAGCGGTCGGGAGCTAAAGTGATCAAGTTTGAAAAATTTCTCTTTGATCTTTTCCCTCATGCAGAGACTTTTGCGCTTTTGCCATCAACTCGGACTGCCCATTTTGCTCCGCTAAAAAGCAAGCAAGATTTAGATAACGCGAATTGTGGATTATCCAAGTCAATTATTTAAAAATAAATACAACCTGTGAGTGCGACCTATGGGTATTTATTTGAATTTTTCTTTTTCCCATGCTTGAAACGGAAAAATGGCCTCTACTTTACCCAAGTATGTGCCCATTTTTCCGTTTCAAGCATGAAAAAAATTGAAAACCCCTCTAAATACCCATAGGTCGCACTCATAGGTACAAGAGAACAGCCAAACTGGGCGGTGAACTTGGGCTAAAAAATCAGAAAAAACTGTCTGGACAAAGGGGTGCACTTTACCACACAACTTGGGTTTAAAGTTTTATCTTAGCTGCTAGGGTAACGGCTTGGTCATCAATAAAGCGCGCTTCAATGCTCACGCCAAAGCAAGATCCAGTCGATAGCGAGGCGCCTAGCGCGAGACCCAGTCTCCGTCTATTTTTCATCGAAAACCGGTTCGTCCCGGCGATAAAACCAGTGGGGAGATTTTTAAAAGTCACGCAGTTATCTGCGTACTTAACGGCAATATAAGGATAAAAAAAGCTGATCTGATAGCCAAACCCCAGCGCTACTTGCCACTCTGAAGACGTCACTTTAGAAGACGAAAGGGGCGGAATAGGCGCCCCATTTTTTGTCAGCCACTTGATTTCTGGGCTGGCGCGCTGATACTCGATATCAACCCCAAGAAAGCAACTCCCCCACGAAGCGAGCAGTGCGCGGGCGCCTAGTCCCCAAGTGAATTGGTTATAAGACTGGTAGCGATTCTGAACATCCGCCGCCGGGCGGTGCTCGGCAAAAAAAGACGTCGCTCCTGCTTGACCATAAATCTCATAGCGATCTAAGAGATTTAAGACAAGAACCCCCTGATCAGATAGCGCCTTAAAGCGGTCAAATCGACCGGATAGATGACTAGCGAGCTTCATCGGCCGATCGAGCAACCAGTCCCGCTCGTAACCGAGCTTAATAGCCACTTTGTTTTCTTTGATCAAAAAGAATCCTTCCTCAATTAAACTGGGAAGCGCAGGATTGCCGACGTAAAGTGCAGCTAGCGGACAGCTGAGCAGAAAAAAAATAATGAAAAAGCAAACACGAGCCATCTTGATACCGCTTACGGACGACACCCTGAACCCCCTAAAGAAATGGGGGTTCCCACATGCCCCTTTAAAATACTCAAGTTATATACTCCTTCCGGTTCAAAATGCAAAAATCTCGCTGAATTTGGCGCGGCTATTTTGATCGACTTTTTCCCTGGGTTTTATCCACCTGACGGATAGGTAATAAGGTTGCTTATCTAGAAAAAACTCCTGCGCAAAATTCCATTTCGAGTGAAGTTCGCGCTTTTGTCCTTGAGAGCTGCTTTTTGCGCAGGAGCCTCATTTGAACGAAAGTTTTTTGGTTCATCCGCAGAGTTAATCCTTCTCATAGATAGCTTTATTTTAAGCAGGCTTAAAAATTTGAATGCATTGACTTCTAGCAGCTCACAAAAATAATGCTTGAGATTAGCTTTGGGCTTTTCAGTCGTCAAGAGAC
>JBCCHO010000125.1:0-6375 GCA_039028715.1 Chlamydiota bacterium
CTCACTTGCTAGAGCTCTTTCAGTTCCAGTAAATCGCATCACTTCCATCTTAAATGAAAAAAGGGCTATTACAGCAGATACAGCTTTAAGGCTCTCAAAATTTTTTGGTACAACCGCCCAGTTTTGGTTGAACCTTCAACTGGATTTCGATCTGAAAACAACAATGAAGAAAAAAGGAAAAAAAATTGAAAAAGAAGTGCGTTCATGTCATCAAGCAGCCTAACTGGGGTATGTCACGTCGCACCTTCTTAAGATAATGCCATCAACGCCAGGTGTTTTACTTCCTGTGCTATTTGTTACCCGTTTTATGGCAATGCATTTTCCATAAAACGAAGTCGTTAGGAGTCGTTGTAGGGCCTTGACCTTACTTCGACGCCCTTCTCTTTCTGCCTTGGCGATACGCATTTGAAGTCGGAGAACTTGCGCCTTTGTTTGCGACCATGGGATTGAATTCCAGTCACTGCGGCGTATCGTTGAAGAGGCACCAACATGTTGTTTTGTTGCCATTTGCGTTATTCTGATTCTTCAAATTCTCTCACCAGCTCGAACCTGTCCGAAGTGGGCATATTTTCATATTGTGTGATGACAACACACTATCTGGCTCATTACAAACCAGCATTCGCTTTCTCGGACATCCTCTGCGTGCCTGGCTATAGCACGCCTTGCGGCGCACCTTTCCATCAGGGAACCATTCAGGTTTACCACGTTCCGTCATTAGAGCAAAATGTGAACTTAGTCGCTCGCTATAGACCGAGAAGTTATATTGGCTACGAGAAAGGTTACCCCCAGCTTTCTCCAACTTCTATAACCGTTTTGTCTCCTTTGATTGCCGCTACTGTTACTCTAAATTTAAATGCTGATGAATGCTTTTTGCTCATTCTTCCCCTTCTCATTAGGTTAGTCTCCTTATATGTTAAATAAGACGCCTAATTCTCCTAAAGCAGTCTGTCTGATTTTCGGGGTGCATTATAGCTATTTTTTCTTGTTTTAAATAAATCGATCGCAAAAGAGAACACTTTTGTAATCAATTGATGGATAGGCATTTACATGCCAAACAGATAGATGGAGACTAGGAGAGTCGAACTCCTGACCTTCTGAATGCAAATCAGACGCTCTACCAACTGAGCTAAGTCCCCATAAGTAGAAAAGATAAGATACAAGATTTTGTAGTTTTCTCGCAATTTCAAAAAAAGAGGGCGTAATGAGGCTCTTGCAAAATTCCATTTCGAGTGAAATTTTGCAAGAGCCTCTAATTAACCTAGATTTTTCAGAAGCTTTGTTAAAACCCAAGCTCACGTCTTCTGATTGCTCATCTAAAATTCTCTTTCTTCACCTACCAGAGGCTTGAATTTTCACCTGCTTTATCCAAGTGTGTGCCCATTTTTCCGTTTTAAGCATGAAAAAAATTGAAAATCCCTCTAAATACCCATAGGTCGCACTCACAGGTAATAAAAAATTTAATCGATAAAAAATCTCGTTTTTATAAAGTTTTGTCGTATTGAAAAAGAATTCTCATTGCACGATAATCCCAAGCATGGTGGGAGGTCAAAAACTTCAGGCAGTATTGCTCGCTCTAGCGTAGAAATAAATCGCCTGTTTTTCGAGGCTTCAAAGCCAAGTTGTGTTTTATGAGAGGTCAGATAAACTGTCTGGGTTTTTACCTGACTGAGGGCTAAATCTTCAGTATGCTCGAATAAATTAGGTAAAAATTCAAGGCACAGATAGGTGAGAAAAAGAATTTTAGATGAGCCATCATCAGACACAACTTGGGTTAAAAGTGTGCTAAGTCCAGTGAGACTATCCCGCTCAACGGTTTTTTGTATGCGATTACTGAGGAGTCCACCGTGTCTGCAAAAAAATTACTTGGAATGAGTTTAGTATCAATTTGTATTTGTTTAGCGATCGTTGCTGTGATGAAACGAGGCCACTCTTCGCTTGAAGAGGAAACGGTCGACGTGCAGGTGAAAGAAGCGGTTGCTGAGGAAGTTGGCGCTGTCGCTGCTCGAGAAGTTGGGCTGAAGCTAGAGCCCGTTCACGATGCAATTGCTAATGAAGAGGCTGATTGCATCGATCGGTTCTTTACAACAGGTAAAGATCAATTTCCAATTGTTCAAACAATCAAATATAAAAGTCGCGTTTCTTGGTTAAAAGGAAAACCGGCTTGGATTGCCGATTATGCAGCTCACTACAAGACGTCGCGTCACTTTATTGCGCGAAGTTTAAATCGGGAAAAAGATTATTTAACGCAAAAAGTTGGTACAGGTGACACTTTCACCGTGCTTAATCCGGACAAAGCGGTTCTTTTTTATCTTGTAATCGATCTGTCTCGATGCAAAATGTGGTTTTATTATCACGATCTCGATACGGGCGAAAAGAAGTTAGTGAAAACATATCGAGTGGGCCTCGGCCGGCTAGACCTTAAGGCGGATTCTGGCGTTTTAACGCCAGCAGGGTTGTTTTGGCTCGGTGAAAAAGTAGCGGTGTATAAACCTGGAGTTGTAGATTACTTTCAAGGAAGTGAAGCTGAAATGGTGCAAATTTTTGGAACGCGTTGGTTGCCGCTTGCTAAAAGGGTTGGCGGTGAAGAAGACATTAAGGGTTATGGGCTTCACGGAATTCCTTGGGTCTATGATGAAGCGGCAAAGATCTACGTCGAGGATTTAGCAGCTGTTGGGAGCTATACGAGCGATGGGTGCATTCGATTAAAACAAGAAGATATCGAAGAGTTGTACGCTATTCTTATTACAAAATTAACTGCTGTAGAAATTGTGACTGATTTCCAGCAAGCTATTTTGCCAAAGATCAGTTGTAAGCAAGCAACTGTGATGTCAAAGGGGGGGCCACCATGTTAGGGCATGAAAAGCAGATCCGCGAATATGAAGAAATGATCGCGCGGCTTAAAGAGCAAAATAAAGTCGATGGAATTTGGACAGATGAAGAAATTATCAAACTCGAGCAGAAGCTCGAGAAGTTAAAAGAGCAGGTTTATTCTCAACTGACTCCTTGGGAACGGGTGGCTATTTGTCGCCATCCAGACCGCCCGCGTTCTATTAACTACATTAAGAATATATGCGACTCGTTTACTGAAATTTTTGGCGATCGCCTCTTTTCTGATGATCGTTCAATCATCACGGGGCTGGGAATCATTGATGGTGAGAAGTTCGCAATTGTCGCCCAAGAAAAAGGATGTGATACTGAAAGCCGGCTTTACCGCAATTTTGGCATGCCCCATCCAGAGGGGTACCGGAAAGCGTTGCGCGTGATGAAGCTGGCAGCAAAGTTTGGGCTCCCCGTTCTGTCGTTAATCGATACACCGGGAGCTTATCCGGGGTTAACAGCAGAAGAAAGGGGACAGGGATGGGCAATTGCCCATAATTTGCGCGAAATGGCCAGCTTGCCAACGCCAATCATTGCGATTTTGATTGGAGAAGGGTGCTCTGGTGGAGCGCTTGGGGTTGGAGTTAGCGATGTCATTGGGATGCTTGAGCACGCCTATTATGCAGTGATTTCTCCTGAAGGGTGCGCTTCTATTTTGTGGCGCGATTCGACAAAAAATGCCGAGGCTGCGTCGGCGCTTAAAATGCAGGCTGAAGATTTGCTAGATTTAAAGATTATTGATACCATCATCGAAGAGCCCTCTGGCGGCGCGCACTATGATCCAGCTGTTGTTTATCGCGGTGTCAAACAATTTGCTCTACAACAAAAAAAAGCTTTATCGCAATATGGCTTAGAAAAATTAGTTGAGAAACGGTATCAAAAGTTTCGTCAGATAGGAGCTTTTACAGCATAGGCAATGCAATCACGGATATAAGGACCACCCCATGAAATTCCTTATTAAAGCCCTTTTGCGGGCACGCCGTGAACTTCCCCTTTTTGTACTCAGTTTAGTGACCCTTGGGTTTTTGACTTTAGCCAGTCAGATCGAGATGTTCTCTTTGGGCATTTTAGCCGATTCAGGCGCTGATTTCTTCAAAATGTTTCAGGCCGATAAAGCTCCCCATAGGGTCGTCACTTATGAAGATATGTGCCGAAAGTGGGATGAAATCGATGTTGAGGGAACGGGTATTACACGAGAACATGCCGAAGCTTATCTCGCAACTTCTGCACGCGGCAGTGTGTTAAGAAAGGCGATTTACTGCGTAAAATCACACCTTCAGTTACAAGACAAGGCCAGTCGCTTAATCATTTTTCTCTTTATGGTGGCTTGTTTTAAAGCCTTCTTCTTATTTTTTAGTCGTTATACGACGCGTCTTTTGGGGATCAGGGTCAGTCGCGATCTGCGCAAGCAGTACTTTGACCATTTGCAAACTCTTCCGATGAGTTTCCATCAAAAGCATACGATTGGTGCGCTGGCTTCACGCGTGGCTAACGATTCGCACCAGATCTCGTCGTCGATTAATTCGATGATTTTAAATTATGTGCATGCACCGTCTAAAATTATCACGACGCTTGGACTTTGTTTTTTTATTTCGTGGAGGCTTTCTTTGGTCATTTTTGTTGGATTGCCGCTCGTCATTTTGCCGATTATGTTGGTGGCGCGGAAAGTGAAAAAAGTGATGCGCCAGTTGCAGCGCAATCAGGAACAATTCACTTCTGTCTTGGTCGATTTTTTAGCTGGAATTCAAACGGTCAAGGTCTTTGCCATGGAAGCGTTCTCGATGAAAAAGTACAGTGAACAAAATAATCGGATGGCTCAGCTGGAAAGTAAAACAGCAAAGTACGACCTGCTCACGCGTCCAATTCTACATACGATCACGATGTTTTGTTTAGCAGCGGTCATCATTTTTGGCATGCATGTGTTGGATATGAAGATCGCCGAAATTGCCATTTTTATCGGATTGTTGCAGCAGTTTTACGAGCCTGTTAAAAAGTTTGCAGAAGAAAATTCCAACGTCCAAAAAGGAGTTGTTGCTGCGGAGAGAATGGAAGAAGTGCTGCGGCTAAAGCCAAAACATGTCGAGCCTGCGGGATTGCGCGCACTTCAGCGGTTTCAAAAGAAAATTGTTTTTGATCGGCTCTCGTTTCGCTATGAAAAAAACTGGGTCTTGCGCAACCTGAGTTTTAAGATTGAAAAAGGAGAAACAGTTGCCCTTGTTGGGGCTACAGGCGCTGGAAAATCGACAATTGTCAACCTGTTGACTCGTCTTTTTGATTGGGAGCAAGGAGAAATTCAAATTGATGGGCAGTCGATCAAAAGGTATACGAAAAAATCGGTTCGAGAGTTGATTGCTTTTGTACCGCAAAGGCCATTTCTTTTTAAAGATACTGTAGCGGCAAATATCGCTTATGGTCGGCCTTTTCCAAAGGAAGACATTGTGCTCGCTGCAAAACAGGCCCATGCTGACGGTTTTATTTCTGAGTTGCCGCAATCTTATGATACGGTGCTCGATGAAATGGGGAAAAATCTTTCTGGTGGACAACAACAGCGCCTTGCCATCGCTAGGGCACTGGTAAAAAAAGCGCCGATTCTCGTTCTCGATGAAGCGACATCAGCTCTAGATGCAGTCAGTGAAAAGCACATTAAACTTGCCATCCAAGAGTTGCGCGGGCTCGTGACGCAAATTCTCATTGCGCACCGATTATCTACGATCGAGAACGCCGATCGGATTATCTACTTAGAGCAGGGAAGAATAGCAGCAGAGGGAACACGCGAATTTCTCCTCGCGCATTGCGCTCCATTCAAGCTGATGTGGGACACCCATTTTCAAGCTAGTGCGCGTTTTTAACCAGTTCCGCCTAGCCCGAGTTTGCCACTTGTAGTGTCGAATTTTTATCGCCTCAAGGAAATAGCAGCTTGACTATCATGTAACGACGCAGAAGTTGTTTTACAACTGATCAAAATTCCACCCTCAGCACTATCGATATGTAGTTTATACCCGAGCCGATTCAAAATGAGAAAAGGTCGGTGATTTGGAGTAAGCATTTTCGGGCGCTTTGCCCTCGATTACTATCCGCAGGCTGATAGGATCGAGGAAAAAGTGATCTGAAAAGAATCCGCCAAATGCGCTGAGATTTTCTCACTTTGAGTCATCCTGAGTTGCTTATCAAGACGCTTTTCTTCTTTTGATTAAAAAGAAATAGTTATGGCCTTGGTTTTTTCTTATATCAACTGTTAAAATAACGAATTGATAAAAACCTTAGTTGAATTTACATACATAATCATACACTATCATTAAATACTCGGTTGTGGGCATGTTGTAAGTCATCTTTGCAATGAATGACCGCTTTTGCGGGGAGCCTCTTACGTATTTGGTTTAGCCGTGATGTAGATAACAAATTTTCTTTGACCTTTGATAAAATAAACGCCCTACCATCTTCCTTTTGTGACATGAAATAATCCCCCAAAAACACACACCATAATAATTTATTTTTTTA
>JBCCHO010000126.1:0-6340 GCA_039028715.1 Chlamydiota bacterium
CGCAGGGACACGAAAAAACGCAGTTTTGAAGTGCCCGTAGTAGTCGATGGCTTCAAGATTTCAGCGAAAAATCGGTTTGAAGGAGGGGGCTAGTAGTATGGCACGGACCCCTGATGGAGAGTCCGATTTGGCGCGAAAGATTGAAGCTCAAGGTGGCAAGCGGGAAACAAGCCGTCAGGACTTGTCCCCGAAATGTCTTTTTAAAAAAACCCCTATTCTTTGAACCTATCCGTAAATGAAAATCTTCTTGCTGTTCACTCTTTCTGCATCTTTCTGGAAGCTGATTTGTGACCCTTGTCTCATGGACAATGTGTACAAATCAGCTTCCAAAAATTTGCTAGAGACCTGGTAAAAACCAAAAGCATTTTCATTTACGGATAGGTTCATAGGTCGCACTCACAGGTAGTACAAAGCGAGCAAGCTCGGTCTTGGCTTATTTTCCCGCCTTGTGCTTCTTGCTAATGAGGCTGGCACTGGTAAAAGTTTCCTCTGAAGCCGAAAGCTAAAAAAGCTTAAAGTTAAAAAAATCGTCAAGAGGGGATAGTCTCATGATCCTGAAAATCACAAAGCGAGTTGATAAAAATTATAGGCGCTTCTTTAATAGGGTCATTGCCTTAACTGTGAGAGAATGAGCTGCTATGCAAGCAGAAGAGCTGCACGCCGACTTAATTGTGATTGGATCGGGGCCAGCTGGGCAAAAGGCCGCTATTCAAGCGGCTAAGCTTGGCAAGTCAGTTATTGTGATCGAGAAGTATCCCGATCCTGGCGGCGCTTGCCTCCATTCAGGGACGATTCCCTCGAAGTCGCTTCGCGAAGCGATTCTCAATTTAAGTGATTTTTATACGAAAAATTTTTACGGGCAACGCGAGCGTCCGACGCAAGATATTTCACTCAATGAGTTAAATTTTTGCTTGAAAATCGTCCTTGAAGATCAAATTAAGACGATCCGCCGTCAGTTTGAAAAAAACCGCGTTCAAATTGTACAGGGAATAGCCCATTTTGAGAATGACAAACAGGTTGCTGTCATTGATGATAAACACCAACTGCTTTATTTAGTCAGCGGGGAAAAGATAATCATCGCAACGGGATCAAAGCCGCGCAATCCCAATAATGTTCCGTTTGATAAAGAAGTTGTGCTCGACTCTACAAGACTGCTTGCCGTCGATCATTTACCGAAAAAGATGATCGTTTTAGGTGGCGGCATTATTGGGTCGGAGTATGCCAGCTTTTTTGCCGTTTTAGGAACAGAGGTGACCGTTGTCGACAAGCGGGATCAAATGCTGCCGTTGCTCGATAAAGAAGTAGGTATGCATCTCCAAAAAGGGCTCAATCAGCTCAGATTGCGCTTTATCGGCAACGCTGAAGTTGCCGATATTATTCGGCATCAAGAGCGGGTTGAAGTGAAGTTTGTTGACGGCCAGTCAATAGAAGCTGAAAAACTTCTTTATGCCCTTGGGCGCATCGCCAACGTTGATCATTTGCATATTGAAAACGCTGGTATTGGAGTTGATAGTCGAGGGTATATCCCAGTGAACGCTTTATTTCAAACTGTGGTTCCCCATATTTACGCCGCTGGCGATGTGATTGGCGGGCCATGTCTTGCTGCTACAAGTATGGAGCAGGGACGACTTGCTGCGAGGCATGCTTTTGGTGCCCAAACGCATCATTTTCCTACTTTTTACCCGATTGGCATTTATACAATTCCAGAAATCTCTTCGTGTGGCTATACCGAGGAAGAATTGACGCAATTAGGGTTTCGATTTGAAATCGGGCGGGCTTACTATTATGAAATCGCCAAGAATACTATTGCCGGGAACGATTCTGGAATGTTTAAAATCCTATTCCATACGGATACACTAGAGATTTTAGGGATCCATATTATTGGTCGGCAAGCAACAGAATTGATTCATATTGGGCAAGTAGCAATGACATTTAATGCGCGAATCGATTACTTTATCGACCAGGTTTTTAATTATCCTACCTACGCAGAAGGGTACCGCATTGCGGCGCTAAATGGCTTTAATAAAGTGAAACACAAGAGGTAATGTATGCCGATTTACGATCTTTTTGACCAGCTCGAAAGAAAAAATGGAGCCCAAGATGCGACAATTTCTCATCTCAATTTGCTTCGAGCGACAAAAAGCCAGCAAACAGACGCCGGCAAAGGAGCGATTGAACCGCCCGATGTGAAAAACCGTCTTTTTGCCGCAATTGCTGCGCGCCTTTTTTTCTTTGTTTTGCTGCTCATCGACCTTTTGTGGGGAGTGTGGTCTGGGGTTCTTTTTGTTGCCGGATTAGTGGCGAACTTGTGTATTGGATTTAAGTGGAGTTGGCTCAGGCGGTTTTTTTCTCGGCGCTTCCTCAACTTGAAACGGGCGGCTATTTGCTCAATTGCGCTGTTGGTTGCGGTGTTTAGTCCTGCTCTTGGAACGATGATTGCATGTAGTTACTTTCTCATGTATGACAAAAAAGGCGTCGAGGAAATTGTTCCCAGTGTATTGCAAGATCAGTTCCGCGAATTTTTTCCTTAGCCTGCATTTCTCACAAGGCTCTGGAAAAATTTGGAGCCTCTGTTTTCCGAGTGTTCCGAGGAGCTCTTTTGGAAATGGTTACAACCATTCCCTGCACGATCTCAATTAGAAATCTCGAAAAACATCTCGCTTAAGCTTTTTAGCAGAGCTTGTGAGAAATACGGGTTAGCCCAGCTCGGGCTTTCCTTATGAGAAAAGCTGTTGCCATCGGAGAAGAATTTGCAGCGCCTTAATTGGGGTAGTGTCACTTAAGTTAAGCGCTTGCAGTTCTTCGATCAGTGCAGCTGTGCGGCTGTCTTTTTTAGGCGGCAAAGAGTCAAAAAAAGTGAGTTGGTCGGACTGTTTTTGCTTGCGGATGCGTTGGGCAGGGGCTTGCTCTAACGTTTTAAGCGTTTCTTCTGCTCGTTTGATCACTTGTGCGGGGAAGTTAGCGAGCTTAGCGACGTGAATGCCATAGCTTTTATCGGCGCTTCCGGGGACAATTTTATGCAAGAATGTGATGCTGTCATTAGATTCGCGAATGGCGACATTGAAGTTTTTCACTTGGGGGAACTGGTTTTCGAGCTTGGTGATTTCTAAGTAGTGGGTCGCAAACAGAGTTTTCGCTCCCTTACCTTGCAGTTGGATCAGATATTGCGCAACGGCAGAGGCAAGGGCAATGCCATCGCAAGTGCTCGTGCCGCGCCCGACTTCGTCGAGGATGACGAGAGAGTGGGGAGTTGCGTGAGTCAGGATATGGGCTGTTTCGGTCATTTCGACCATAAATGTCGATTGACCGCGCGACAAATCATCGCTAGCCCCGATACGGCTGAAAACTTTGTCGACAACTCCAATTTGAGCTGATTGTGCAGGGATGAACGAGCCCATTTGAGCCATTATAGCTATCAGAGCGACTTGGCGGATATACGTTGATTTTCCGCCCATATTGGGCCCAGTGATGAGGAGCAGTGCGCTCCGATCGGGATGAAGTTCTGTATCATTTGGAATGAACGTATGATTCGGCAAAGCCGCTTCAATCACGGGATGGCGTCCTTCGCGGATAAAAAGTGTTGAGCTGTCGTCAACTTGAGGGCATACGTAATGGTGGCGTTTGGCTAGCTCAGCTAAAGAGAGTAGGCAATCTACGATGGCAATAGAGCTAGCGGTTTGCCGAATCGCTTTGATTTCAGCTGCTACTGTGCAGCGTAAATTTTGAAACAGCTGCTGCTCTAATTGAGCGATTTTTTCCTCAGCAGTGAGAATTTTTTCTTCGTAACTTTTGAGCTCTGGCGAAATAAAACGCTCGGCGTTCACCAAAGTTTGCCGCCGGTCGAAGGAGGCGGGAATGCGGTGGGCTTGGCCGCGACTCACTTCAATGCAATAGCCAAAAGCTTTGCTGTAGATGATTTTTAAAGTTTTGATTTCAGTCGCTTCTTTGAGCTGTTGCTGGTAATTAGCAATCCATGACTGGCTATCGGCTTTTAATTGACGCAGTTCATCGAGCGGCGCGTGGAAGCCATCTCGAATGATCGGTCCATCACCTACTTTGGCAGGGGGGTGATCGGTGAGGGTGCGTTCGATCACTGTGATAAGGGAGGAGAGATCGGGCAAATTTTGCTTAACATCAGTTAGAATAGGCGCTTGTAAAGGGTCGAGTAAAGAGAAGACAGCCGGAATCTGTGCAAGAGATTGGGTGAGGCTAATAAAGTCACGTGGAGAGCCGTAGTGGCTAGCTATCCGCATGATCAGGCGTTTTAAGTCGCGAATTGCGCTTAATTTTTCGGCAAGCGCATCGAGCGTATCGGGATGATCGAGTAGTTCTTTTACAGCCGCTTGGCGTTGGTGAATCCGCGTTGTCGATAGAAGAGGCCGAGTTAGCCATGTCCGCAAAAGTCGGCCGCCCATAGGTGTTTTCGTGCGATCGAGAAGTTTGAGCAGAGTGTAGTTGGCGCTACCCGCGTGAAGTGGTTCAGTCAGCTCTAAGTTGCGCTGCGTTGTTTGATCGATGGCCATGTAGGTTGTGAGATGGTCGACTTTCACATCGGTGATCTGTGCAATCGAGAGATTCATTTCACTTTGCACATGGTTAAGCAGTGCACCTGCTGCAAGAATAGCTGCTGTCATTCCATTAAAGCCGAACATGTCGAGGCTTTCGACTTTAAAATGACAAGTGAGGCAGTTGTGGCACTGTTGATAGTCGAAGAAGTGGTCTTCTTTAGAGTCGATGCGGATGGAAAATTGCTTGGTCATCTCCTTGAGAACAGCGTCTAGTGTTGAGGCCGTTTTTTGCGCAATGAGGATTTCTGATGGGCGGCGACAAAAGAGCTCGTCTTGGAGCTGCTTTTTTCCCTCGATTTCAAGAACGCTAAACTCTCCTGTCGATAAGTCGAGTAGCGCTAAAGCAAAGGTGGCGTTGATATGGGTCAAACAAGCAAAAAAGTTGTTGGTTTTTTCGTGTAAAAAGGACTCATTCGTGATTGTTCCAGGAGATACCGTGCGGACAATTTCTCGCTTGACAAGCCCTTTTGCCGCTTTGGGGTCTTCTATCTGCTCGGCAATGGCGATCAAGAATCCTTTTGCAACGAGTTTTTCGAGATAACTCTCTATGGTACGAGCTGGAACCCCACTCATAGGGATGCCCTGTCTTTTTGTCAGCGTGAGCCCAAGTTCATCAGCTAGGATTGAGGCGTCGTCGTAAAAAGCTTCGTAAAAATCTCCCAGGCGAAAGAGAAGCAGCGCTTCTTTGGCCTGCTTTTTACAGTGGTACCACTGAGCCATCATTGGAGAAAGTTTTTTCTGGGTAAGTGTCATGAAGTCGAACTATCGTTATTAGGTTTTAAAAAAGAAAGAATTTCTTTCGCCTCATGAATTCCTTTGGCGATCTGGACAATCACACCTTCGCACCAGCGCTGAGACTCTTCGATCTCTTGCTGGAGTTGTTCGAGCCGTTTTAAAATTTCTGTAGGCGATTTAGCCACCTTGCCAATCGGCAATGAGGATTCATTGGCAGCTTTATGGGTATCGATTGCCTGTCTAAGCTCAAAGATGTCAATGAGAAGAGGTAAGAAGGTTTTTTTAAACTCCTCTCGAAGCCCTTTTGTCGCTAGAGAGGGAACGATTTTCTTATTTGCCTGGGATTTTGAAAGGGCGGCAAGGGGATCTGAGGGAATCGACTGACCAAGGGGAGAATTAACGAGCTTGCAGTATGTTTTTTTTCGAAAAGTTCCTAAAGAAGAAGTCGGTTCATTCATCGATATTACCTCAAATCGATCCATCTAGGTTAATGGATAAGTGGGTAAAAAAAAAGTCATTTCTTCCCTTTAAACCCAAATTGTATTTGATGATGGTTCAGATCAACTTTCTTGTTTTTTAACTGTCTAACGAGGCCCCCGCAAAAAGCGATTCTCAAGTCAAAATCATCAAATTTCCCTTCGAAAGCGATTTTTGAGAGGAGCCTCTTAGATGAGTAATTATGCCACACAACTTGGGTTTTAGCTTGAAAAAAATAATCTATCAGTAAAGGCTCTTTGCATGTATGTGTGACTAGTCCGGATTTCTCACAAGGCTCTGGAAAAGTTTGAAGCTTCTGTTTCCCCGAATATTCCAATCTATTCCCTTGGAAAGGTTTAAGAACCTTCCCTGCGGAAATAGATTGAAATCTCGAAAAAACAATCTGTCCAACCTTATTTGCAGAGCTTGTGAGAAATCTGGGCTAGGTTAAAAAACCAAGCCCGCGTTTTCTGATCGCTCATCTAAAATTCTCTTTCTTCACCTACCAGAGGCTTGAATTTTCACCTACTTTATTCAAGTATGCTAAAAATTCAAGCCTC
>JBCCHO010000127.1:0-6332 GCA_039028715.1 Chlamydiota bacterium
AAAAGTTGAGCAAGATGTTTTTCGAGATTTCAAGGAGATCTTGCAGGGAATGGTTGTAACCATTTCCAAAAGAGCTCCTTGGAATCTCGGAAAACAGATGCTCCAAATTTTTCCAGAGCCTTGTGAGAAATGCGGGCTAAGGACGACAAAGGAAAGATGCAGAGACAAATCTTATCCTCTTCCATATTGGTAAAGAAGTACTTTCTTATCAAAGGAGGAGCGAACCCTTACGACAGCGATTGGAAATATTACTACGAAAATCGCTACACCCATGAATGCAATCGCGCCAAGAGAGAGGTGATTCAAGATACATGGGAAAAACAGAAAGGTAAGTGCATTAAATATAGGCAAGAAATCGTGCTACAAAACAAAAGGCACTGTCTCCACTTTCCCAAAGACAATATTGCCTTGGATAAGACTACTCCGTGGCAACAAGCACATATTTTGCATAAGGAATGTCACAAAGCCGGATCTTCCGAAGGAGGCCTTATAAATGCTTGAGCGGAGTGCGGTGAAAATCGCACGCTCCGTTCTTAGGAGAGAGGGTCTTGGCAACAGGGTCCTCTTATCCAACGCAGGTGGAAAAAGAGCGTTTTAGATGAGTAATGATACCACACAATTTGGGTTGTAATAAAAAAATTATTTTTATAAACTACTTGGCGCCTTGCGTAAGCTGAGCGCAGCTATCCACCTTTTATGAAATGTAAATATGGGCTAAAGCCCAGAGGAGTAAATTGATGGACGTTTCTCACTCTTCACGAACTAAAGCCAGAGATCACTTTGATTTTATTGAGCTTGGAACCCAAAGAGCTAAGAGGTTTTTATTTTTTTTTCAACAAGCGGTTGATCAAATACGATGTGGTATGAACTATATTTGCAGCCAGGCTACTTTTTCGAACCGCCAAGTAAACCCTCAAGTTGCGTCTTGTGAAACAGAAAGCAAAATCAAAAAAATTATCTTGAAACTGTTACAAACAGCTATTCCGAAAACGATATGGGCAAAGTTAAATGAACTAAAGCTTCATTTAATGTTTTCTTTTCATCCAACTTACTGCGATGAAGCTAGTCTGCTTGAGGAATTAGTCCGGTTGGCCGAAAACGATCAGTGGGACAATTTGAAAACCCTTTGGCGTTTTATTCCTGAGGAAAATGTAAGGAAGATTATGCGTGAGATCATTGCACATATGGAAGTGAGAGAAGAAGAGGAAGGCGGTTTATTAAATTATGTGATTGGTTTAATCCAACAAAAAGAATGGGGTAGCCTGAGGGTACTTTGCGAGTTTCTTTCTATAAATATAAAAAACAAAGTGAAAAATATAATCGAAGAGCGCGGAACAGTTTTCCTAACGCAGCACGAGAAGCTTGACGAGATTTTTGGAATCGCGTCTTCGACAAGAGGAGCCCCGTGAAGAACTCAAAAGCTTCGGTATATACCGAAGACGATTCAATCTGCAAAAATCTCGCTGAATTTGGCGGACCCTTTTGACCGATTTTTCCCTGGGTTTTATCCACCTGCCGGATAAGAACCCAGGGAAAAAGTCGATCAAAATAGCTGCGCCAAATCACCGACCTTTTTGCATTTTGAATCGGCTCGGGTATATAGTGCTTCCGGTTCAAACGCACCCAAGAAAACTGATTTAAAGCCTCTAGATCGTATTTTTTCTTCGTCGCTCATATTAAACTTAATATTGGCTAGAATAAAAAATGCAATCTAGAGAACTTTAAATTCAGTTTGCTTTTGGGCGCTTTTGAACCGGAAGGAGCATATGAGACGCTTTTTGACTAGATTTCTTGTTGTTGGGGGTATCTTTGGCGTTCTTTCTGGCGTTAAAATTTTTTCGCCAAAAGAAATAAGAGATTGCTTTAGCAACGCTAATATTTGCTCGAATATCGAGCGGCTAGCAAGCTGGGAGGTGCAGCCAGAAACAGAAGAGCGCATTGAGTGTTTCAAGGCTTTACAGCAGCCTTTTTATCAATTGGCAACTGGTACCCAGTTTCACGCTTTTGTGAGCGCAGATGGTCGCTATGTCTTGAAGTTTTTTCGCCATGCTAGGTGGCGCCTTTCTCCTTTTATAGCAGCGTTGCCTCTCCCTCCCTTTTTAGATAAAAAGCGGCAACAGTGGGTTTCTAAGCGGAAAATGAGCTGTTTCGAGACTTTTCAAAGCTGTGTATTGGCTTATCGGAACTTTAAGGCAGAAATGGGGCTGATTTACCTCCAATTGTCACCTCCAGGTAATCTGGGGATTACAGTGACGGTTGTAGACTCATTGGGCAAGGCCTATGAGATTGCAATTGATGAAGTTGACTTTGTCTTGCAGCGGCGGGCAACCCGCACAGATGACTACTTGTTGCAGTTGCGCCAAGATGGCCAAATAGAGCGCGCACAGAAGGTGGTCGATGCGTTGCTTTGGTTCGCCTTAAAGCGGGCTAAGAGGGGATATTTCGATCGCGATCTTCACTTTGTGATTAACTTTGGTTTTATCGAAGACCAGGTTGTACAGATTGATACGGGGAGCTTGTATTGCGATCCTCAAAAGGGAGAGAGAGGTTTTTACATCGAAGAGCTTGGTTTTGCCAGAAAAGTGTTGATTCCATGGCTTAAAAAGTACTACCCCGAGCTTGCCGCCTATGCAACACATCAAATCAATTTAATGCAGGCCTCTTTTTCAAATTGACACCCTCTATTTTTCCCCGACCCAAGTTGCTACTTGTCACACTTTTTAAAAAAATTTTTTAACATAAAATTGCGGTTTTATATAGAGTTAGAACCCAACCCAAGTTTACCCCTTGTAGTGTCGAATTTTTATCGACTCATTGATTCTAAACACTTACAGTTTTTGGAATGGGTCCCATGAAGGCCTTGTTCACTTCTCCTTGGGAATTTTCGACCACTTTAACGCGCCTTTCGCGGTGATTTGACTTGTAAAAATGCAGGGAGCAAGGTGTGCGAAAAAGTGAACAAGTCGCGCATGAACCCTATCTCAAAAATTGTAAGTGGTTTAGAATCAATAAAACTTCAAAAATTTGACACTACAAGGGGTGAACTTGGGCCAAGTTGTATTTGATGGTGGTTCAGATCAATTCTATGTTTTTTAGATGAATCATCTCGAAACACAATTAACCCGTATTTGTGCGCAAGCTCTGCTAAAAAGCTTAAGCAAGATGTTTTTCGAGATTTCTAATTGAGATTTTGCAGGGAATGGTTGTAACTATTTCCAAAAGAGCTCCTTGGAATATTCGGAAAACAGAGGCTCCAAATTTTTCCAGAGCCTTGTGAGAAATGCGGGTTAAGGAATATATCGATTTTTTTAGCTTTTATGGGAGGTTCATAAAAATGAAAGATATCTTTGGCTATCACGAAGTAGTGACGCGCTTGCGCAAGTTTTTTCAAGAAAAAAAGAAGTTTATTGAAGTCCCGGCGCAGTCGAGACTGTCGATTCTCGCGGCGTGTGAAGACCCCAAAACGATTACTCGGTTTGTTTTTGACGGAGTAGATTATCCATTACCACAGACAGGGCAAATGTGGCTTGAATACGAGTTGCTCAAGCGTCCTGATATTGTCGGGGTTTTTTGTGTCACCACGAGTTATCGCAACGAACCCGATCCAGTTGAAGGCCGACATGACAAAATATTTCCTATGTTCGAATTTGAGGCAAAAGGGGGAATGGATGCGCTTAAGTCTTTAGAAGAGGAAATGTTGTTATTCCTAGGTTTTGACCAGCCAAAGTCTTATCGATATGAAGAGATATGCCAGCTATGGAATAAGGATGACCTCGATGCAGCAGATGAATTGCGGATGGAAAAAGAGTTTGGCCCTGTCATCAGCTTAGAGGAATTTCCCGAGCGAACCGACCCTTTTTGGAATATGAAGCGCGAAAGCAAAGATATTTTTAATAAAATAGATGTCATTCTCTATGGAATGGAAACAGTAGGCAGCGCTGAACGCGCGACTGATGTTGAGGAGATGCGCGAGCAGTTTTTGCGTATTTCCGATGGAAAATACGCTGAGCTGCTGTTTCAAAAATTTGGCCGCTGCCGCGTAATGAAAGAGCTCGACGACTATTTGGATCTTAAAATGTTTCAACGCTTTGGTGGTGGCATAGGCGTTACGCGTTTGGTAAGGGCAATGAGATTAGCTGGTCTAATTTCTGATGTTGCCTATCCCGCGCATGCGACGGCCTGATCTGATCATGTTTTTCGTAAAGTTGGGTAGAGGTCGTCTATTCAGTGTCTTAAACTATGTCCTAAAAGCTCTATTTTTAGGCGCTGAATATGACAACATCATCTATTTCTGAGTATGATTTAACCCAAGTTCACCCCTTGTAGTGTCGAACTTGGGTTAAGGGAATGTAGAAAATAATCTCGTGTTCGGTTATGACTCGATACATGAGGATAAAGTGTTTATTTTTCACCTGCTTGCAGATTTTCGCTAAACTCAGTTGCTCTTTTCAGGTAATCGGGTGGGTCGCTGCTTGGCTGGTTTTAATTGGGTCGCTGGTTGGAGTTGAAGTCGTTCCTGTAAAGCCGACACCCGAAGAAAAAGATGTGACGCTAAGGCTAATCTTTCCCCAGCCTTACGAAAATAAGCGAAAAACTCCGATCAATATTCAACTGCGTTTGCAAGGGTTAGCACTGGGCATCGTCAGTCCGTTTTCCAGAGCCAACGAAATTTATAACAGTCCGGATGGGCAAGGGCTTCATGTGATCATCGATGATCGCCCCTACTTCACTTATAGCCATCCGTCTGGAATGAGAGCGAGCTCTGAAGATCAGCTGCTGAGCTTTTCAGTTCCCTTCACTTTAGCGTCTGGAATGCATGTGATTCGATGCTTTCCCGTTCGCTCTTATGGCGAGAGCCTAAAGGGAAAAAACTGCTTTAAGGCCGAAATTTTTTATTTTCAAGACCGCAAACGGCTAGATACACTTCCTTTTGATCGTTTTAAGCCCTACTTAACCTACAATGAGCCCCAAGGGAGTTACCCCGCTCATCGCTCTGACCCAATCTTACTCGACTTCTACCTTTCAAACTGCTCACTTTCTGCTAACGGCTATAAGGTAAAGCTCTTTATTGATGGACGAGAGCACTCAATGCTGACGAGTTGGGTTCCTTACTATATTAAGGGATTAAGTAGCGGCAAACATACGATTAGGCTCGAGCTACTCGATGAAAGAGGTCAAGTGGTTCCAGGCTCATTTAATGTTGCCGAGCGGGAAATTGTAATCGAGCCGCCTTCTTCTAGCTCGACTTCCACAAAGTCGTAACCTCGGGTTAAAAGTCGAATATGACTTTAAACCGGTTCTGGTGCAAACAGGGATCTCATTGACAAAATCGCCCTCTGACAATCTATTTTGCCCTCTTTATTAAGCTGCTACTCCAAACAGCTCCTCTATAAATTTTATTGAAAATCCCTCTAAATACCCATAGGTCGCACTCACAGGTAGAAAGCCTTTCCCTCCAATGCCAATTTTCCTTTCACTTTGATGTAAGTTTCATCAACTCTCCACGAGTCATTGAATACTCTTAGAAATTTCTTCAGGCGCTTCTTTAGCAATCGATTGCTATGGGCACTTCAAAAGTGCGTTTTTTGTCCCTACGCAGGAACTTTTTCTAGATAGGCGACCTGATGATCTATCCGGCAGGTGGATAGTAATCGAGGAAAATGGTCGCTCCCAGTCACCGACCTTTACTACCTGTGAGTGCGCCCTATTTTTCCCTTTAGCTCTACATAAAATTTCAAAATTTTTTGAATCAAAGCGAAGAGCAGCAGAGCCATTTACTCGGATAATTTCATAGCATCATCTAAATATTTTATTAACGAGTCTATGTCACTCAGCGATTTTTAAGGTTTTAAAATTAAGATATATAAAAACAAATATATTGGGAGCTATATTAAATACTATGAGTTCTATTATTTTAAAAAATGGTTTAATTTATGACAGTCTGCATTTTCTAAAAAATATTGAAGTTGATTCAGTAGAAGAAAAACTAGTAGAAAAAACTAAAGAAGGTGCAAAAAAAATAATCACTTATTTAAAAAAAGAGCCAAAAACTATATCTGGAAATAAATTAGAAAAATCTTTGATAGATAAATCTTTAAAAATTCTAAAAAAAGCAAAAGCAAATTTTATATTACCTATTTATCATAGCTTAGTTTTTGGAAAAGTAGATTTTAGTAAGGCAAAAGAAGTTAACGAATTTACTGGAAAATCCCAAAAACAAGAGCTCGATGAAGTTGTAAAAATTATTAGAGAAAACGATTCAATTAATGAAATAAATAATAATGTTAGAGAATTAGATGTCAAAAACAATAATAATAAAATTATAGTTAAAG
>JBCCHO010000128.1:0-6283 GCA_039028715.1 Chlamydiota bacterium
AAAAAATAGATTGAAATTAATTTTATATTTATACTTATTGTTTGAATTATAGACAAAAAAATATAAGGAGTAAAAATTATGTCAACTGCAATACTTAATCTCGATGCGCAAAAAAATCAAGAGAAAGCTTTAAGCCTAGATTATGAACTCAGGAATAAATATAAAGGTAGAGTATACGATTTTATTGATAAAAATTTGTCAAAAACAAACAGATGGAGTTTTTTATTAGCGGTCGTTGCTTCGAGTTTTATATTTATAACGGGTTTCTTCGCTAGCATGTTCGCGGGAGGGGCTATGGGGGCATTGTGCAAATTTGCGGCAATGAGTATTATGCCAGCGGCTTCTAGTACTATTAAAGCAACTACTGTGCTCGTTGGCGTTTTATCTTGGTCAATAGGTGCGGCATTATCTATAAAGTTCAGTGTTAAAACACTGAATGATAATCTTTTTTCACATTCATTAGTCAATTCTGATTACTATTTAAAAGAAATCACAAATAATCTAAAAGCAATAATTCTTTCGGAAAATCCAGGTAAAATTCCTTTACTTGCATACTCAATTGTTCAATCTGGCACAGGACAAGAGCTAACAGAAGAGCAGATCAAAAACAATCAACACAAATTTTCTATTCAATCCTTTGTTCTAGACTCTAAGGAGCCCTACGAAACAAAAAGCTATGTGGGAAAATTTAATGAACATGGCAAGGAGAGTGGCATTACGAGTAGGCAAGCGCTTCTAAACGGAATAAAAGGTATAAAAAAAGGCGAGACGCGAGATATATACCCGAGCCGATTCAAAATGCAAAAAGATCGATGATTTGGCGCGGCTATTTTGATCGACTTTTTTCCTGGGTTCTTATCCGGCAGGTGGATAAAACCCAGGGAAAAATCGGTCAAAAGGGTCCGCCAAATTCAGCGAGATTTTTGCATTTTGAATCGGCTTGGGTATATACCACACAACTTGGGTTTTAAATCGAGTTGGGTTTCAATCCTCTCTTTCCCACAACAGCGCTGCTGCTGCTTTGTAATCGGGAACAAACCACTGCTCTACTTTGTTGATTTCCAATTTCCTATCACTTCTCAAAGCTTCAGCTTTACACTCTGCCACATCGAGTCCCGGAATTTTACGCAGATACTCTAAGATCCACTGAATTGCTTCAACATTCCCATGCAAATTAGCCACTGCCAATGGTTTACATCCAAGCCGGTTTGCTGCTTCTGGGTTCGCTCCGGCTTTCAACAGTTCGCGTACACTTTCTGGGTTCGTGCAAACAGCGACCAATAATGGCGTCAACCCCAATTGAGATTCTTGTTCATACTCCAAGTCTGCTCCCAACTCTACAAGCCGGGCAATCATTTGCGGGTTACAGCTAGCCGCGACCATCAACGGCGACCAACCCGCCCTGATCGCATTGACGTTTGCTCCGGATTTAAGAAGCCTCATAGCTGCTGGCCTATTTTGAGAAATCGCCACCATCAGTGGAGTCAGTCCCTGACTATTTGGCCGATTGGGGTCTACACCCGCTTTGATTAATGGAGCAATCGCTGCGGGATTTCGGATCAAAGCAGCCATTAATGGCGTCCCACCTGACGAGGACTCATCGTATAACTTCGCTCCTCGCTGCACTAAAGGCTCAATAGCAGCGGGATTATGGATAGCGGCAAGCGTCAACAAAGGCATATCATCGCTGCTGCGCCAATTAAGATCAGCTCCGGCTTCGAAAATTGGCACGATAGCGTCCTCATTGAAAACCACTGCAAATGTCAATGCTGTGTAACCTTCCACAGTACGTGGATCGACTCGGGCTCCTAAACTCAACAATATTGAAACCGCCTGCTTACTTTCTTTAGCTGCTAGCATAAGCGGACTTATTTCTCCCTCTGTTTCGAGTAACGGGTTGACTTCAGCACCAGCTTGCACCAGGACCGGAATTACTTCTGGGAAATGACGAATTGCAAATGCTAACGCCGATAACCCTTTGTACTGTTGGTTAGGATCCTCTTTTAAAGTCTGCAAGGCATAATCGACGCCTTGCTTATCCTTGTGATAAAGACAGCGAATAAGCGGAGAAACTTCATTTGCTAACGTTAAATCGACAACAAAAATAAAGACGATATAGATCAAGATCCAAGCTGCCCTCATCGGCAAAAACAGTATCTGAAGCAACTTTTCTCGGCTATTTCTCTTAATCTCTATTTTTTTTACCATTTTTACCTCCAAATAGATTTCTCTTGGCTCTCTTAGCGCCGGCAACTGTCAAAAAAATAATACCTGTGAGTGCGACCTATGGATATTGATTTGAATTTTTCTTTTCCCCACGCTTGAAACGGAAAAATGGCCCCTACTTTATCCAAGTATGTGCCCATTTTTCCGTTTCAAGCATGAAAAAATTGAAAATCCCTCTAAATACCCATAGGTCGCACTCACAGGTAATAATGCCCAATAAAAAATGAACTTCTCAGGGAGTTTTTGCTATCTTATTTATTATCAATAACTTACTAAATATTACCTCTTGGATAGGCTGTAAAATTGGCTCTTGTAAGGCGTCTAATTCTCTCCCAGATATGCAAGAAATGCGCACTAGATCATTTTCATTAGTGTTTTAATAAGATTAAAGCTAACATTCATCTACGGAAACTTACCTCAGTAAAGTTTTTTTATAGGGAAGTTGATTCTTTGTATGGAATGATCCGGCACTTTTTGCAAAAATTGCCTAGAAAGCCGTTAAAAAAAATTTATCTAGCGCCATGAATCCTCACAAGAATTCCCAAAAAAACCTTTACTGAGGTAAGTTCAATTATATTTGTCTTCAGCTCAATCCAGATGGTCTTATACATAGAATCCGATCGTGGTAAGAGAGGAAGTTTTTTATTCAATTATTGAAGGTAAGAAAATGAAACTTTTTGTAGGTAATATCCCATTCAGCATGACCGAGGAAGAGCTTAAAGAAATCTTTGAAAAATGCGGTTCTCTTGTAAGCTGCAAGTTAATTGTCGACTTCGAAACAGGTCGATCAAGAGGCTTTGGCTTTATTGAGTACTCGTCAGAAGAAGACGCTCAAAAGGCAATTGCCGAAATTAATGACCAAGAATTCAAGGGAAAAAAGCTCGTTGTGAACCAAGCGCGGTCCAAAGAAAAAAAAGACTTCCAAGGCAACCGCCGCCAACGTAATCGGTTCTAATCTATACTCTTTTCGTTTTAAAAGCGCTTAGACTTTGGATCAAATACCACAAGAATAGGCGTTTTTTAGAGAGGCCACGCAAGAATTCTACTCCCCCCAGGGAATTTAAGATGAAAGCGTGCCCTTTCTATATACTCGAGCCGACTTAAAGTGAGAAAAGGCGCCGCCAAATTCGGCGAAATTTTCTTGCTTTGAGTTGGCGCTCATCTTGAAAATGCATTTTTCTATGCTACCCTTTGCCGCCATAAGTAGGAGACAATATAGCATGCTCGATATCAAACTGATTCGGGAAAATCCAGTAGAAACCGAAGCTTTATTAAAAGCAAAAGATCCCACTGTTTCGCTAAAAAAAATTTTAAGTCTCGATGAAAAACGCCGCCAGCTACAAACCGAAGGAGAAAAACTCAAAAGCCGCCGCAACCAAAATGCCAAGCAAGTCGGAGAAAAAAAACGCCTCGGCAAAGACGCTTCTGATCTGCTGAAAGAAATGGAAGGCGTCGGCCAACAAATCACAGCAATCGACAAGAGTATGGCTGATGTCGAGCACTCTTTTCATGCCGAGCTCGCCTTGCTTCCGAATCTCCCTTCGAGTGATGTCAAGATCTCCCCCGATGCTGCCCAAAATGTTTGCCTCAAAACAGTAGGCCAACCCCGCTCGTTTTCTTTTACGCCAAAAAACCACCTCGAGCTCAATGACCAACTCCAACTTTTTGACTTTAAGCGCGGAGCAAAGCTCAGCGGTACAGGCTGGGTTGCCTATCGCGGCTTAGGTGCTCAGTTAGAGTGGGCGCTTATTCGCCTGATGCTAGACACTCATATTGCTGCTGGCTTTGAGCCTTGGATTCCACCTTTTGCTGTCCGCACTGAAACTGTTCAAGCATCTGCTCACCTACCTAAATTCGCAGACCAATTGTATAAAATTCCGGAAAAAGATCACTCGCTCTATCTAATCCCGACAGCTGAAGCATCGCTCAATGGACTTCATATGAATGAAATTCTTACAGCCGATCAACTCCCTTTGCGGTATGTTGCTTATACCCCTTGTTTTCGTCGAGAAGCCGGAGCTGCAGGAGCTCAAGAGCGAGGCCTTATCCGCACACACCAATTCAACAAGGTCGAGCTATTTTGCCTCACGCATCCCTCGGAAAGTGAAGCGATGCTCGATGCGATGATTGTTCAAGCTGAAAAGATTCTCAATTTACTCGAAATTCCCTACCGCCAGATGCTCCTCGTCACAGGTGACATGTCGTTTTCTGCGGCCAAAACAATTGATTTAGAAGCTTGGCTCCCAGGCCAAGAGCGCTACTATGAAGTTTCTTCCCTATCGAACTGCACCGATTTCCAAGCGCGGCGCGCCCACATTCGCCTCAAAGACGGTAAAGAAAAGCCTCAGTTTGTCCACACGCTGAATGGGTCAGGGCTAGCTACTTCGCGCTTAATGGTCGCGCTGTTAGAAACTCATCAGCAAAGCGACGGCTCTGTTCTATTACCTGAAGCACTCTACCCTTACATGGCGGGGATTAAAAAGCTCGAGGTTAAAAAGCAACGCTAATACTGAGATAAGGACCCGAAAAAATCATCGAATCGATGTCGCTCTCCGCACGCGGCGGAATAGAGGCCAACGTCTCTAAATTATAGTTAATCGCCCGATTTACCTCATCGAGGTCCCAGTAAGCTAATGCCCTAAAACCAGCAGTCAAGCTTATCGACACGGCATTAGCAAAGTAGTAGCGGTAGCGCGCACTAAAATCGAGGTGCATATGAGGCACAATCCGCGCTTTTAACTCATCGCGCCAACTCAAAGGAAGCACTTCAATCACCGGCCCCATAATACTTTGTGGCGCCACAACTTGTCCGCTATACCCCCCCTTGCCCCATTTCCTGGCAAATAAAATGGAAAATTGGAATGACGAATAAAGCGAAAATTCATGGCGCTGGTAAGAAGGGAAAAAGTGATAGCCGAAGTGAATTCCGACTTTTGGCCCCCATCCACAAAAGCGAAACTTGCGTTTCGAAAAAATGTGAGCCATTGTACTTCCCACATTTTCTCCGGTTTCAATAGAGGTACTGATAATCTGATCTTGGTTTTCAAAAGTAAAAAAATAGTGAAAGTCGTTGACTGTCAAACCCCCAAAAAATTTCAGTAAAAGATATTGGTAAAAAGGAAAATTGTGACCGACTAAAAAGTCAAAGATATGTAAATGAGCGTGAAGATGTCCGCGGTCATTCTGCATATTGCGCTGACGGATTCCATGATTTTCATCGGTTACATCGCGTATAAAGTGATCTGTTCCACTATTGTGAATGTAACCGTATTTTAGCTCCAAATCAGTCCGACTCGGGGCGGCGCGGTAATGAAAGGCAAGCGAATACCCAAAATCATAGCCGGGAGTCACACTTCTCGCCTCTTGATTAAACACCTTCAGCGTATGCTCCAGACTATTTAATAAAAATATTTCATCAGAAAAGGTATTAGTAAGCGACGATGTTAAGTACAATACTTCACCGACAAAGGCAAAGTTTTCTTCTCCTCTTAGCTTTTCTTCTGCTACTGCTTTTTTCCGATCCAATTGATCGGGCAGCGAGAGCACTACACAAGGAGCGCAAAGAAAAAAAAGAAGATAAAAATAGCGATTGCTCATTTTTCAGTCAGGTTTCAAGCTAGCGCAAGTTTTTTATACAATTTGGGTTCAAAAAATAATTAATACACCTGAGAAGCTCCCCGCAAAATTCCATTTCGAGTGAAATTCGCGCTAATTTTCCCATAAAAATCGCTCAGGTTAAAGACGTTAAATTCAAAACTCAGGTTTAACACATGCCCTAAATATGCTCAAGCTTTTCACGCAAGCTATCGACTGCTACGGGCACTTCAAAACTGCGTTTTTTCGTGGCCCTGCGCAGGAGTTTTTTCTAGATAAGCAACCTTATTACCTATGCGGCAGGTGGATAAAACCCAGGGAAAAATCGGTCAAAATAGCCGCGCCAAATCACCGACCTTTTTTCACTTTGAAGCGGACGAGATAGACTGTGGACGTCCGCTTATTACGTAGGAACTGTCCTCAGAAACTATCATTCGCTACATTACAGAATGTCAAGGGGAAT
>JBCCHO010000129.1:0-6215 GCA_039028715.1 Chlamydiota bacterium
ATCTGCCATAAGAGCTAAAAGGAGGAAGTTCTTCACTTAACCCGTATTTCTCACAAGCTCTGCTAAAAAGTTGAGCTAGATGTTTTTCGAGATTTCAAGGAGATCTTGCAGGGAATGGTTGTAACCATTTCCAAAAGAGCTCCTTGGAATCTCGGAAAACAGATGCTCCAAATTTTTCCAGAGCCTTGTGAGAAATGCGGGTTAAGAAAGGAAAAAGACCGCCTTGTATCTTTTCCCAGTATTGTGATATATTTTTCAACATAAGGGGCCGCTTTTTTTTTTTTTTTTCTTCTATTTATATACACTAAAAATCGGCTTCTTTTCACTTCTAAATTTTTTCTTTTTCCCTAAAAAATACCGCTAATCCTGAATTACGCAATTACCTCTAGCGTCAATTTTGAGCCAGTACTAAGTCAAGTTGAGCTGCATAAAACGCGATAAGGTGGTTTAAAGAGTGCCACTTCTCTTCTAAAATGCGCCTCTTTCTAGCCCAGCTTTCTCGTTGCGACAGCGCGCCCATTGTCGGGTAGCGCTGATCAAGTGTACGGGTAAGAGTAAGCCAAGCTGGCTTAAGAAGCGCTTGATAAGCAGCGAGCTCTTCGATTTCGATCCAGGCAAACATGAGTTTGCCCGTTTCGGGATCTTCTCTTTGGTCTTTAGTTCTGGCAAGCTCCTCACATGCGATGCAACAGTGTTTGGCTGCAACGCGTAAGCTCTGCCGAAGTTCTTTAAACGCGGCGTTAATCTCTTTTTGCTTGACCGAAAAGCGGCGCTCTTCGATTGCCACAGCTAATCGCCCGCGCAAATCGAATGTTTGATCAAAAGCAACTGCCGATAAAGGGCGATAGGGTATTTTCTCAAACCCGAGCCCGCCAGCTGTTGCATTGATCCACTTGACAGAGCGGTGCTTGGCGGCGAATCGACTAATGGCGCTCGCTTCCATGACCCACTTAACAAGCGTATCGATTGATTTTCCAGTGCGACTTTTGCGCCTTAGCAACTTTTCGGAAACGCGCGTTTCCGCAGTGCGCTGCTGCACTTGAAGCGCCGGGTTAGGAACGACTCCTGCAATATAACTCGACCGACCGGTAAATGCGAGATCAATGCCAACTAAAATGATCGGATCACAACCCATGGCATAGGCGAGCTCAATTGCCGTTGTCGTGACCGACATTGCCTCGATATCAAAGCCTTCTTTTAGTGGAATAGAAGAGATTTTGAGCTTCTCTTCCATCCACATTTCAGCTGTGCCTCCAATCAATGTGTGGAGATAGCCCAATGGGCCATTGCACGTCGCAAAAATGCGGGGATGGACTCGATTGACGTAGAAAAGGGGAACTTCAAAGGCAAAACTCGATCGAAACCGGTCATACTCTTCGAAATTAGGGTCAATAGCAACCGCCATGTGTGGCACAATGCCGCGCTGGCTAAGCGCCGTAATCGCCGAGCCTCCCGCAATCACAAGCGCGCGGTTATCAAGCGCGCGTAACTGGTCTATTTCATCGCTAAGCGAAGGTCCTGCACCGCAAATGACCGCGGGCACTTTTCGAAACTTTCCGGCCAATTCATTGGCCGCCGATGCAGTAGAAAAGTGAAAATAGTTCGCAAAAAAATTCTTTGCGAGCAAGTGATAATGAAGCCCCTCTACAACAAGCGCATGCTCTACAGTCGTCGCGCGCAAAAGCAAGTTGCGCAGGCGGTAAAATCGGCTGTTTTTATAGGATGTTGAGGCAATCACCTCAATATGCTCAACAGGAAAGTCGGCAGCGCATTCAGCAGCAAAATGTTTGACCCGCTTTTGGTCGAGTGAAAAGCGAATATGGACGCGTGGGTGGCGTAACAATTCTGGAGCTAATCCGGTGGTTAAAAAAAAGCGCAGCGCAGGCAAATGCTCTTCAATAAAAACGAGTTGCCGCTGCTCATTTGCTTCAAGCCAAGAGTGAAAGTGGTCATAGCCTTGGCCTAAGCCCAAGCCATAGATATAGAGCACATCAATGTTAGCTACAGCTGTCGCTGCTGGCCATTGCTCCTTTGCTTTTAGCTCGCGTAAGGGCGCTGTTTTATCTTCATCGATTTGGAGAAGAAACGCAAGGCTCGGATAGCGATCTGCTAACAGATCAGCGGCGCTGCTGAGTGGATTCACGGCTGCTCCCACTCGACTTGGTTCTGGGCCCACTTGCCTCGGCGAACGTGCACTTTTCCCTCGCGCCACCTCTTTTCTAAGCAATTGAGTTTATCGTCAAAGATCGCTTCATACAACGGTTTTCCATTAGCATCCCACTGCCAACTATCAAACCGATCTGGCGCATGGTAGCAACGCATCGATTGCAAGGTGCCATTCTCATGCCAGCAGCGGTGACGCGCAATCGGAGCGCCTGCTTTGTACTTTCCCTCATCGAGCAAAACGCCGGTTGCGCTCCAAATGCGGTCGAATCCCTCTCGCTCTCCAGCCCGAAAGTAACAGCTCCGTTTTTTCTTGCCATGGGGCCAGAAAAGATGGACTTCGCCTTCTAATTTTCCGTTGCAGTACCCCATTTCCGTTTTGATTTTTCCACTCGAATAGTAATAAGTCTGCTGCCCCTCTCGTTTACCCGCGACGTAATGTTCTAGAGCGCTCAGCGCCCCTGATTGGTAGTACCGCTCGACTTTTCCATGTTGCAAGCCGCTGTAAAACCAGCTTTCGGATAGGCATTGCCCACTTTTGTCGTAAAACCGCGATGGGCCATGTAAATGACCATCGCGATAGTAACACTCGGCTTTTAACCTTCCCTCCAGTGTAAAACACCGCCACTGACCTTCAAACCCCTTTTCTGTTCGAAATCCCACGCTGATCTCTTGATCGCTTGCACTTGTGTCAATGGTAATTTCTCGCCGACTCTTAAGCTTCTCAAATGACGGAAGTAGCTGGGGGCAAAAAGGTTCATCAATCGCAATACCGAGCGCCGTATCGACAATGACCAGTGATTTTCCATCGAAATGATACGTTTGTGTCATAGCTTATCCTCCTTTAGTAACCTCGTAAAAGCGCGCTCATAGTCGCTGCAAACGCGCTGGGCAAAAAGCGCTTGTTGGATCGCTGTTTCAGCAGCAATATTTGTCATGTTCTGCACAGTTTCTTTGCGTTGGATCACGTGACGCCAAATTTCCCATAGCGGCGCTAAAACAGTTTGCCAGAAAAACTCTTCCTCAAGCTCAATACTGGCAACAAGTGCACACGCGCGCGCCGACGCCTGTTGTTTCCGATATCCATTGAGAATTTCGGCGCAGCAAGCAGTGCAGCGCAGTGCGCTTTGGCTTACGCACTTAATCTGCGCAATCACCTGCTTTTTTTCTACTTTTTTTCGCTCAGCTATTGCAAGCGCGCACTGCACCTTTCCTTTTACATCCGACTCCAGTGCAAAAAAAGTCTCGGCTAGCTCGCTTAAGGGGCGATTGAAAAGCCCGGCAAAAGCAAGCCCCTTCCCACTTGCATTGATCAACTGGCACTCGGGATGGTTTTGGGCAAAAGATTCAAGCCACTTTTTCCCAAGTAAAAAATCGGGCCGCGACCACGCCGGGCGATTCTCTCGATCGACACAAGCAATGGCATCGACCCGTTGCCAACGCACCTGTTCATCGGGGTAAGCCGCTTTCTCGGCATAGGTGCGGCCATCGCTCACACACCCATCTATTCCGACAAAGACAAGGGGCGCGCAGCCAAGGCAATAGGCGATGTGAGAGGCAAATGTGACTGCATTCCACCCCGCTTCAAACGGCGCTGCGGCCAGGCCCAGTCGCGTTAGAAATTCTCGCTGCAAACCAGAGGCAGCGCTTCCAAATGCAGCTACTGTTTCCCCTTGCAACAAAGAAAAAAGTTCTTGCGATAGCTGCTGTTGATAGAAAAAAGGAACGCCAAAACTCTGCTGACGGCGCATCCTTTCTGGCGGCAAGTCGGGATCGAGCGCAACGCCAAAATGGGGCTCAATTCCCTGCCTTTCCAAGCAGTGAATCGCCGAGCCGGCCGCGATGATGAGCGCTCGCCCACCGAGCGTTTTAAGAACATTAATTTCTTCGTCAAGCGAAGGCCCCGCGCCGCAAATCACAGCAGGCATACGCGCAAATTGGTTCCAAAGACTCTTTGCTTCGATCAGTTCCGTCACTTGGAGCAAATTGCAACAAAGATTTTCAAATGCGCGCACGCCAAAGTCACGTGTCGCTGCTAAAGCGCTTTCAGCTTCCCACTCGAACTCTAAAATCAACTGCCGACAGCGCTCCCCTTCGCGCGCCCAGTCTGTTTTAGCAACAGCTAGATTGACAAATCGCGACTGTCGATGCAGTGCATCCCAAATAGTGGCGTGTAGCGCCTCATCGGGAAGACAGCACGTGACCCGTTGGTCGCTCAAAAGCGACGTCCAACAGGGGTTTTCCAGTGCAGCTGCTAGCCGAGCGAGATCGCGCGCGAGCAAAATCAACATCCGGTGCGGCTGATCACGTAACCATTGCAGCAACATCGGCGCACTTTTTCCCCCTTCCCAGCCAAAAAGGTAGAGAACATCAATAGCTGCTACCGATTTTTTTCGCGGAGCAAACAAAGCGCCCGGTGCGCTTTTTTTTCTCATTGATTCCAGTTGAAGTTGTAATCCTAGCCGGGGGTTGCTTTCGCTTAGATAAGCGATATTTGTGGCAAAAGTATCTGATTTGATTGTTGTTACACCCATTGAGCCACTTCGTCAAATGTCGGTAAAGTTGAATACCACTGGTAGTGCTGCTCGCCGTTTTTTTTCCAACCGAGAAGAATCGCTGCGGGTTGAGCTAGTCCAATGATCGGCGCCCTGATAAACTCGTTATAACCGAGCACTTGGGCAACCGCCTTAGCATCGATTGCCTTGGCCTTGCACTCGATGAGCAGCAGCGGCCTTGTTTGGCGGTCAAAACAGAGAATATCAACGCGCCGCTGCGGCACTTTTTTTCGATCAACCGCAAAGTGTTTGATCTCTTTTTCGACTGCAATCAGCGCTTTCGGATAGCTGAGCTCTTCGACCATTTGTGCGAGCAATTCGCGACGCAAGCGCTCTTCAGGCAGCGCCTTTTTTCGGATGCTAAGATCTCTATTCGGGAGATATGACGCCATAGCTGTTATCGCGGCGGCGGTAAAGCACTTTCAGCGCTTGGTCTTCTTCTGAGCGGTAGATAAGAAAATGATCGTTGGAAAGTTCCATTTTCATCACAGCTTCTTCTAAGGTGAGCGTCTTTAACGAGCGCTTTTTTTTCTTCACCACTTTAGGCAGTTTATAATCGACCTCTAGTGTGCTATTATTCGCATCGATGATCTCTTCATCAATTTGGTCGAGTTCCGCTTCCGCTGCTTCAAATACATTGATTTCCATTTCGGTCACGGAAACGCCCTTGGCGTGATGATCTTGAATTCGATCTTTCCACTTGCGCAGTTTAGCATCGAGCCGGTGAAACGCCTTGTCAATGGCAGCATACATGTTTTCGATTACAGCTCCCACCTTCACTTTAAAGTGGGAAAATTTCATGACAATATCGACAAAGTGGTTGAGTTTCTGGACTTCGATGCGAACACGGACATCGATAATATGAGGCGTTAACTTTTCAATCTTATCGACTTTTTCCTCAATGTACTCCCGAATGGGCTTAGTGACCTCGATACTCTTTCCTATAATGACCAAGTTATACTCTCGATCCTCGGCAATTTCGACCATATATAATACCCCTTAGCTACATCTCTTCATGTGATTGATAGAATAGGCCGATCGAAAAAAAAAAACCAGGGGCACCTGCAAAAATTGCTGATATTCAAACCCAAGCCCACGTGAAAAACCTCTTGCAGAGCGTGCAAAGGAACCCTATCCGTAAATGAAAATGTTTTTGGTTTTTACCAGGCTTCTAGCAAATTTTTGGAAGCTGATTTGTACACATTGTCCATGAGACAAGGGTCACAAATCAGCTTCCAGAAAGATGCAGAAAGAGTGAAAAGCAAGAAGATTTTCATTTACGGATAGGTTCAAAGAATAGAGGTTCTTTTAAAAAGACATGTCGGGGACAGGTCCTGACGGCTTGTCCCCCGCTTGCCCCCTTGAGCTTCAATCTTTCGCGCCAAATCGGATTCTCCGTCAGGGGTCCGTGCCATAGATACTAGCCCCCCCTCCTTCAAACCGATTTTTCGCTGAAATCTTGAAGCCATCGACTGCTACGGGCACTTCAAAACTGCG
>JBCCHO010000130.1:0-6199 GCA_039028715.1 Chlamydiota bacterium
AAAGTTGAGCAAGATGTTTTTCGAGATTTCAAGGAGATCTTGCAGGGAATGGTTGTAACCATTTCCAAAAGAGCTCCTTGGAATCTCGGAAAACAGATGCTCCAAATTTTTCCAGAGCCTTGTGAGAAATGCGGGCTAAGTCGGGTGAGCGGTCCCGCACCTCGAAAGCGATTTTTGCGGAGAGCCTCTTGGGTTTGAATTTTTTGCTTATTCTCTCAGCAATCATCAGACATAAGCTTGGGTTCAAAGTGCTTTTGGGAAGAGGTTGCGGTAACCAGTTTTTGTGATGATGACTGTATCTTCGTAGCGCACCCCGCCTAAGTTGGGAAGATACAGCCCTGGCTCAACAGAAACGACCATACCGGGCTTTAACACAACCTCGGGGTAAGCAATTCCGAGCCACGGCGGTTCGTGAACTTCTAAACCAATACCGTGGCCTAAACTGTGAAGGTAGTGTTTTTCTAGCCCCGCATCAGCCATCACTTGGCGCGCTGCAGCGTCAAGGGTACTTCCTCTGACTTCAGGCCCGCAAACGGCAAGCGCCGCTGCTTGCGCTTTTTTAACGATATCAAAGAGTAAGCGCAAACGCTTGGCAACAGCGCCAAAAAAGACGACGCGCGTCATATCGCTCGCGTAACCATCCACAATAAGTCCAATATCAATCAAGACGATGTCTCCTCGCTTTAACTTCCGGTGACCCGTTTTGTGATGGGGAAAAGCGCTATTCGCTCCAAAGGCGATGATCGGATCAAAAGAAAGCGCCGTTGCCCCGCGCTTCTTGCAATACATTTCAAATGCCACCGCAACTTCATGCTCGCTAATTCCCACGCGCAGTTGTTTGCGGATCATTTGAAATCCGGCCCAAAGCAGCTGCGCGCTATTTTCAATACAGCGCATTTCTCGCCGGTCCTTGATCATCCGCAACTGGCTGACCGGAGCCGTCAGTCCTTTGAGCTTTAATGTCGTTTTTAAGCGCCGCTTTTTCTTGCTCATTGCTAGCAAGCGCTTCCAAGAAAGATAATCGGCATAGGAAAAAGCGCAAGAATCAAAGCCGACCGTGCGCACCTCTTTCCAGTAGGCGCGTTCAAATAATTTCACCATCTGATGATCTGTTAACGAGGTCACTGGAAAAGGGGAGTTTTTGCTTGCGATTGCGCGATAACGGCCATCGACTGCGAGCACAACTCGTTTTTGATGGACGAGCAATCTTCCCGCTGATAATGTCAAACCAGTTAAGTAGCAGAGGTCAATTGATCGCTCGACGATTAAAACATCGATTTTTGCTTGCGCCATTTGCGCGCGCAATCGCTTGATTCGATCAGCGAAACAGCTTTTTGATCCAGTCATAACTCAATGATCCCATAGTTGGTTTCCCTGTTGGCGTGTGATAAGGCGCCGCTGTCCTTAGAAGTTGCCGCCCAACCTCGCGCCCTTCTTCAAGGGTCCAGTTGTTGCGGCGCGTGCGCCTATAGCGACACATTGTCACGGCGAGCTGCTCCCACTTTGCTTGAAGCAGCTGCTCTTTTTCTCCAAACCGGTCGAGCGCTTCGGTTAACTCAAGAATCAGCTCCTTAGCCCTACTTTCATCGACTCTTGGAGCAAGCGCATCGATGAGATAGCTGTGGTTGCCAAAGGGGCGCAATCCAATTCCCCAACTTATTAGCTCGGAAAAGTGGCGCTCGACTTGGTGGCTTTCGTGAGGAGTAAACGTGACTGGAATCGGTGTCAATAACCCTTGCAACTGCTCTTTTTTTTCCTTCTGAGCAAGAATAGCTTCATAGAAAATCCGCTTTTCTGCGCCTTCGAGGTCGATAAAAATGAGCTGGTCTTCGACCTGATTGAGGTAAGGAATCACAGGCGGCTCTAGCCACTTACTTCCGTCGAGAATCAGCAGCGAAGAAAACAGGCCGATCACTGGAAGCAAGCCGCTAGGTGAGGATAAAGGGAGCGCAAGCGGAATGTTGTCTTCTTTTTCGCATAATTTCAGCGCAGGAAGCTCTTGCTTCCCAAGCCAAGCCGATCCCGCTGCTAATGTTTTTTTATCGGGGAGAAAGGGAGAAGGTGAGTCTGTTTCCAAACCGCGAATCACAGCCGCCCGTAAAGCCTGTTTGACTTTTTCTTCATGACGCAGTCTAATTTCTCTTTTTTGAGGGTGGACATTCACATCAACCCAAGAAGCCGGCATGGTCAGATGGAGGACAAAAAGCGGGTGTGTGTGTGTTGCAAGTCGCGTCCCATACCCTTCGTAAATGGCGCGACGCACAAGCGAGTTAGTGACTGGCCGCTTGTTAATCACAAGGAACTGACCGCTGCGACTCGCACGTGCTAGGTGAGGCATACCGAGATAGCCTTCTACTTTCAACTCTTCATCCCGCCACTGAACAAACGTAAGTCCCTTTAAAAAAGGTTCGCCGAGCGTTGCCTTAATGGCTTGTTTAAGCGCTTTTTGAAACGGCGCTCCCTTTCCCGGCAGTGTTGTAAATATTTCTTTTTTGTCCGCATAAAGCTCGATATGCAGCTGGGGATAAGCAAGCGCGATTTGCGTGATGACTTTGATCACATCGGTTAAGCAACGCCCAGCCGATTTCTGAAAGGTTTTTCGCACGGGGACATTGTAAAAAAGCTGTGCTACCTCAACCGTTGTTCCTGGAGTCCGCGCCACCTCGATCATCGGGCGTTGCTTTCCCCCTTCAACCGTGATTTGAGCACCTAAGGGAAGTTTTGAGCGCCGCGGAGAAGACGTCGCAGCAGCACACCCGATCGCTCCAATTGAAGCCAAAGCTTCTCCTCGAAATCCCATTGAAGCGATTGCATTTAAATCCTCTGTCGAGCGAATTTTTGAGGTGGCGTGCGGCTGGAAACACAGTGTCAAATCACTGCGCGTCATTCCAATGCCGTCATCAGCAACGCGAATCGATTCCAGCCCTCCCCGCTGCAAATCTATGCGAATAGAGGTGCTGTCAGCGTCGATGGCATTTTCGACGAGTTCTTTAACGACAGAAGCTGGATTTTCAATCACTTCCCCAGCGGCAATTTGGTTGATTGCCACTTCAGGCAAGACGCAGATGGCAGAAGGCATGACCTTTTTCCTTGTCTTCACATATCTTTATCGCTTATCATAACGTTTAAAAATCAGTGTAGGCAAGATGAAACTCGCTCTCACCTGGGATCTCGACCGTTTTTATCCTGGAGGAAGCCAATCCCAACAGCTACAAGGCTGTTTTGAGAAAATTGAAACGGGATTGCAACAGCTCAAAAAGAACCTCCAAGAACAAAGTCACTTACCCTCAGTTTTAGAACTATTTCAAACGCTCAGCATGCACCTTAGACAGGTGCGGTCTTTTGCCAACTGTTTGATCGCCCAAAACGATAAAGACACAGCTGCTCTTTGTCTTCAAAACCGCGCTAGCCATTTCACAGCTCTTTTTAAAACACTTTCTGTCGTTCTCGATGAATGGCTACTCGATTTAGACGACGCTTCTTTCCAGTCGCTCATAACAGAACTCAGTGCAATTTCATTTCCACTGCAAGAGCGACGTCAACTCGCCCGCGATAAATTGCCGGCGAAAGAAGAAGGGCTGATTCACCATTTTGCTATCGACGGCTATCACGGTTGGTGTGATCTTTGGAATGCTTTGATCCGCGATCTTTCATTTCCGTATCGCGGTGAAGTTCTTTCTTTCAATCAAATCGACACCCTACTCGACCTTCCAGACCCAACTGAAAGAAAAGAAGCGTTTGACTCTATCGAAAAAACGCTCATTCCATTTGAAAATTCTTTTGCCCAAGCATTAAATCACCTCGCAGGATTTCGTTTGGGCATTTACGCTAAACGCAATTGGGAATCTCCGCTCAAAGAGGCGCTAGAGCTCAATAGACTTCAGGAAAAAACGCTCACTACAATGTGGGAAACAATAGAAGCCAACCAGCAAGGGTTAGTCGACTACTTAAACTGTAAAGCGGATTTACTTGGCCAAGAAAAACTTCACTGGCACGACCTTTCCGCACCAATTAGCAAATTGACCAAAAAAATTTCCTACCGAGAAGCGTCTGTTTTTATTGTGAAACACTTTAGTCAGTTTAGCCCAAAACTGGCCGCTTTTGCTGAACAAGCGCTGCAAGATAATTGGGTCGACGCTGAAAATCGCCCTGGGAAAGGCCCCGGCGGCTTTTGCACGGCTTTCCCATTAGAAAAGGAAAGCCGCATCTTTATGACCTATTCCGATACCACTTCTAGTCTTTTTGTCCTCGCCCACGAACTCGGCCATGCGTTTCACAATTCGGTCTTATTCTCTCTACCCGAAATGGCTCAACACTGCCGGATGAACCTCGCTGAAACTGCTTCAACTATGAGCGAAATCATCGTCACACAAGCGGCCATTGCCACTGAAACTTCAGATCGGGAAAAACTCGCCTTGCTAGATAACCACCTGAGCCGCGCTGCCTCTTACTTGCTGAACATCCGCGCTCGCTTTTTGTTTGAATGTGATTTTTATCGCGAACGCAAAAAAGGATTTGTTCCAGCTGAAAAGCTTTCTGAATTGATGCAAAATGCGCAAGAAGTGAGTTACCAAAAAAGCCTAAGCCGTTACCACCCTCTATTTTGGGCGGCAAAAATGCACTTCTTTCTAACCGACGCCCCATTCTACAACTTCCCTTATACATTTGGATATCTCTTTAGCCTTGGCATTCACGCCCTTTCATCGCAGCTCCCCCGATTTGAGGAGCGCTACATTGCTTTGCTAAAAGATACAGGGCAAATGACCACTGAATCACTCGCCAAAAAACATCTCGACGTCGATCTCAAAGAACCCTCTTTTTGGCAACTAGCACTTGATAACATCAAAAAAGATAGCACCACCTTCCAGAGGCTTGCCAGCACACTATCATCGTCCAAGTCAGTTTCTATGCATTAGCCCATATTTTCACAACCTGTGAGTGTGGCTTATTCCGTGCTATGCCAAGGTGAATAGCGCTAAAGGGAAAAATAGGGCGCACTCACAGAGACAGGTCTTGTGAGAAATACGGGCTAAGGCTTGCCGTTTAACTTTCTTTTTTCTATAGCTCAAGCTATGGACTCTAAACAACCACCTTTCCACAACAAACAGCCGTTTTCACCCTTTCCCGCTGAGAATCTCAATTTGAATAAAAATAGGGAAGCGCAGTATACCATAAGGAAAAAAAAGCGATTTCCCCGAAAAATGCTGCGATTGCTTTCTACCCTCATCACTATTGGCACACTTGGGTATGGTGCCTGGTGGCTAAATGACGCTCAACCTCAGTTAAAACAGGTCGTCTTATCCCGACTCAACTTTGGAAAGTTTGAAACTTTTGAAGCGACGTTCACTCCAAAACAAATCGCTGCAAAAAAGCGCCTCGCCGTTCCCAAAGAATCCGAATCAAGTGTTAAGCTCCACCCCTATCTTTTAATGCGCGTCAAATTCACGAGCCGCGCAGCTGAAACTGAGGAAGGAGTCATTCTTTGGGATCTCATCAAAGGGGAAATGGTTCTCAATACTAAACATTGGGAAACAACCCACGGCTTTGCCGATTGCATTGATGCCAAGGCCCGCGCCCATGAGTACACAATCATCCACACAATTGCAGAAAGCGACGGAAATGCCGACCACGAATCGCTTGTCACGGCTCTTAACCTCGACAGCTCGCTTGCCGATATTTGGGTTGAACGGTGCCAGCAAAAAAAATTGATTGTCAAGCAGGAGGATGGCTATCGCATCCACCTGCACAATCCGGTTCTTTGCTTTACTCCGAGCACAGAAATTGCCACGCCACTGATCACAAGCACCCAAACGCGCTATGAGCGGCTGGCTCGCCACTATTCGCCGATTCAAATCAAGAAAGCAGCTCAAGCTGCTTTTGGGTCGGATTTTGCCATTCGCAGTATGCAAGATGTTTTTCTGCCTGTCTACTCTATCAAAATTGAAAACCCGGATGGATCGCTTAGAACAACGTTTTGGAATGGCCTCACTGGGCAGCAAATCCACGATCATTTAGCGCTGATCGAGTAAGACTTGCCCCAAAAACTTCCCCTAGTTAACATAATACCTGTGAGTGCGACCTATGAACCTATCCGTAAATGAAAATCTTCTTGCTTTTCACTCTTTCTGCATCTTTCTGGAAGCTGATTTGTTACCCTTGTCTCATGGACAATGTGTACAAATCAGCTTCCAAAAATTTG
>JBCCHO010000131.1:0-6165 GCA_039028715.1 Chlamydiota bacterium
ACTGATTTAAAGCCTCTAGATCGTATTTTTTCTTCGTCGCCCATATTAAACTTAATATTGGCTAGAATAAAAAATGCAATCTAGAGAACTTTAAATTCAGTTTGCTTTTGGGCGCTTTTGAACCGGAAGCACTATATACCTCACAACTTGGATTAAAAAGCTTGATCATATACCGAAGACGATTCAAAATGCAAAAAGGTCGGTGATTTGGCGCGGCTATTTTGATCGACTTTTTCCCTGGGTTCTTATCCGGCAGGTGGATAAAAACCCAAGCAGTTTTATGGAGCTGTCCTTCGCTTTGATTCAAAAAACCTTAAACTTTTATGCAACGCTAAAGGGAAAAACGTATCGCACTCAAGAGTATTAGAACGCTCTATAAAAGGTAGTCAATATAGCAATGAGTCCCAAACCAGCTACTTTATCAATTGTCGTTCCGTGTCTGAATGAAGAGGAGATACTGCCTTTTGCTAAAAAAGTTTTTTTAGGCTTTTTACAGCGTTTAATAGATCTGGGAAAAGTTTCGCCTACGAGCCGAATTTGTTTTATCGATGATGGTAGCAAAGACAGCACATGGTTTCTTATCCAAAAATACCAACGAGAATCCGAGAGGGTCCAAGGAATAAAACTTTCGAGAAATTTTGGCCACCAGAACGCTCTTTTATCAGGGCTATTTTCGGTAGGAGGAGATGTTGTTGTGACTATTGACGTCGACCTTCAAGACGATATTCTTACCATAGAAAAAATGTTAGATCGGTTTTACCAGGGACACGACATCGTTTATGGGGTCAGAAGGAAAAGAGATTCCGACACTTTTTTTAAAAGATCGACATCATTGCTTTTTTACAGGTTAATGCGAGCTTTTGGCTGTAACATCATCCACAACCATGCCGATTTTAGGCTCTTAAGCCGAAAGGCTATTCATGTTATGCGGGGATTTTCTGAGGTTAACTTGTTCTTAAGAGGAATAGTTCCTTTTTTAGGCTTTCGCTCGAGTTGCGTTTATTATGATCGCGCTCAACGCTATGCGGGAAAGTCAAAATATTCTTTAAAAAAAATGGCTGAGCTTGCATTTCAAGGCATTACTTCTTTTTCTGTTTTTCCTCTTAAGGTGATTACAGTTACGGGATTTTTTGTTTTTCTCATTTCTTTTGCTGTTGGAGTATGGGCCCTGCTTGGGAAACTTCATGGAAAAGCAGTTGCGGGGTGGCTTTCTACCGTTGTTATTGTCGCTTTTTTTGGGGGAATCCAAATTTTTTCAATTGGCATCATAGGAGAATACATCGGAAAAATCTATGGTGAAACGAAAAGAAGGCCTCGGTTTATCATTGATCACTATGTTGGTTTTGATTCTCCATGCAAAGATAGCTGTGAGCCACTCATTCGCACTTTTGAGTAGTTTTTTACCTCAAACCCAAGCAAACTGATTTTAAAACCCAAGTTGTATGAAAAACTTCTGTCACAGATCATTTTAAGATGCCTGATTTTTTCCAGAAACGGAATGAGGATATGTTTCCCCTACCTAGCCATTTTTTTGACCTGAAAGACTTTGCTCATGCCGATCTTTTCTTCAATAAAAAACCTGTATGGGACACGCTAAAAAACCTAAAACTCTATCTCGAGGCATATACTCTTGGTCAAATCGACTGTGAAGTTCCCGATGGAGTTGTGCTTGTTAATCCCGACAAGATCTCAATTGGGGAGAAGACCATTTTAGAGCCGGGTTCTTTTATCGAAGGTCCCTGCATTATTGGGAGTCACTGTCATGTTCGACATGGAGCCTATTTGCGCTCATATTTCATTGCCGGCGATCACTGTATGTTGGGTCATGCCGTTGAAGTGAAGCGCGCGGTTTTACTCGACCACGCCTCTGCCTCCCATTTCAACTACATTGGAGACTCGCTGATCGGCAACCGTGTAAACTTGGGAGCCGGCGTGGTTTGCGCTAACTTAAGGCTAGACCGCAAAGAAGTGATGATTCGGCTTGGCGATCAGGTGCTCAAATCGGGCCTGAAAAAACTTGGTGCTATTGTTGGAGATGGTTCACAGCTGGGGTGTAATTCGGTCATCAATCCCGGCGTGTTGCTGAAGAAAAGAACCCTTTCTAAAGCTTGCGTTTCCTGGGAAACATCGAACTGGAACGCTTCTGCAGGCGGCAATTTTGTGACTTGTAAAGTGGTAAAGGAGAAAATACATCATGGTGAGCACTAAAGTAGGCCCCGACTTATCGCTTTTGAATCCCCTCCAAGAGCAGTTTGAGAGCGATTTAAGAGGCCATATCGCTCAGCTTGGAAATAAGACGAAACTACGCGATGCTTGCTCTTATGCGCTATTAAACGGCGGGAAAAGGATTCGCCCACTGCTGGTTATGGTTGTTGCAAAAGCGCTAAAAAACGGTCTCGACGTGAAAGAGGCAGCTCTTTCGGTCGAGTATTTTCATACAGCTTCGCTGATTGCTGATGACCTTCCCTGTATGGATAACGACGACCTTAGGCGAGATCAACCTTCGCTTCACTGTGTTTTTGGCGAAGCTGTCGCCCTGCTTGCGAGCTATGCGTTAATTTCGGCCGCTTACGAAAAAATTTTTACCAGCACCCAGGTGTTAAAGCGCGCTAAAGAACCTTTTTGCCTCCATGCTCACGAAACATGCTCCTTTGCTTTAGCCCATGCTGCTCGCTGCGCTGGGATTCTCGGAGCAACAGGAGGGCAGTTTTTGGACCTTTTCTCTAAGACGTCTAGCTTGCAAGATATAAAGAACATTATTTACAAAAAAACGGTGACTCTGTTTGAGGTTTGTTTTGTTTTTGGTTGGGTTTTTGGTGGCGGTGATTTAAAACAGATTGAAAAAGTAAAGCAGGCCGCTTTTCACTTTGGAATGGCATTTCAAATAGCCGACGATTTTGACGACTTTTCTCATGATAAAAAACAGTCGTTTAACATTGTGCGCTGTTTAGGGGTTAAAAAGTCGCAAACTCTGTTTCGGGAAGAGGTGAACCTTTTGAAGCTTAGCCTTAAGCAGCTTGCTCTTTATACACCTGAGTTTAGGCAGGTCCTAAGCCTTCTTATTGGTTATCAGGGTTAACCCAAGTTGTGCCTTATGGTCGCTAAGATCAATTTTCTGTTTTTTTACCCGCCCGAGGGGTTTTTCAGGATCGGAAAAATAAGCAAAAAACTCGAGAAAGCTCAAAAAAACCTTTTAGTGGGATAGGTTCATGCATGATAAAGTCGTTAATTTTGATGATTATGTCGAAAATTATGAAAGCTTATTAAAAGATCAGCTGTCTTTTTTTAGCTCAAAGCGCAGTTATTTTTCCCTTTATAAAGTTCATCTAATGGCTGAGGCCTTAAAGAGCAGGCCTCAAAATATTTTAGACTTTGGTTGTGGGGTTGGCCTAAGCTTGCCCCCTCTTATCGAAACATTTCCAGATGCGCAAATTTATGCAAGTGATCGGTCTAAAAAAAGTTTAGCGTATGTGAAAAATCGGTTTAGCAAAGTAACTGTTCTCGATTGCCTTGAAGGTTTTCACAAAACGTTTGATCTTATTTTTTTATCTGGGGTTATTCACCACGTCCCCCCTTGTGATCGGCATGGGGTAATGAGGCAAATTCAAGGTTTGACTAAGCCGGGGGGGCAAGTCTGCATCTTTGAGCATAACCGTTATAACCCCGTTACGAGGCGTCTTGTTTCAAGCTGTCCTTTCGACAAGGGGGTTGTTCTTGTCTCTCGGGCTGAGTTAAACAAGCTCATGCAGCGCGAGTCGATTCGACCCCAAAAAAGCGGCTACTGTCTTTTTTTTCCCGAGTTTCTTCGCTTTTTAAGACCGCTAGAAAGGTATTTGAGGTGGTTTCCCATGGGGGGGCAATATTTTATTTTGGGGCGCAAGCGGGTGACTACGTATCTCTGAAAAGGCGGCAAAACATCAAACTGTTCGAAGGCGTGCTAAACAGATGGGTTCAAAAGTACTTGAGCCTATCCCATTCAGCGATTTTTTCGACTTTTCAGTCTTTTTTGCTCGTTTTGGCGCGATAGCTTTCGCCCTGATCTTTTGATCATGTGCCGAAGCGAGTCACGATTTCCTCAAGTGCATCCTTAGCAAGGGTGTCAGGCGACTCTGTTTAGCCCGTATTTCTCACAAGCTCTGCTAAAAAGCTTAAGCAAGATGTTTTTCTAGATTTCTAATTGAGATCTTGCGGGGAATGGTTGTACCCATTTCCAAAAGAGCTCCTTGGAATACTCGGAAAACAGAGGCTCCAAATTTTTCCAGAGCCTTGTGAGAAATGCGGGTTAGGCAAGAAAGTAGCAAATTTGGCTCAAAACTTTTACAAAAATCGTCAACTGTGAAAAATAGAGAAATCAAAAAGCCCTTGGACCTGTTTTGCGTTTTGATTAAGTCACAACACGATTTTTTATTCGTGTGTTTTCCCAACTCTTTTTTCATATGCTGAAAATTCGACCCTCTGGCAGGTAAAAAAACAGAAAATTTATATGAACAACTATCAGAAACAACTTGGATTTATAGTATCACGCCTACAAAAATTCCGTTGGGCTTTATTCGCGGTGGTGGCTGCTGGTTTTATTGTTCCAAGCTTTTTATACTACATGTCTCAAATTCAAAAGGAGTGCGGAAGCGTCCAAAAGTGCACATACTGGGTTGCTGCTAATATTTGGCTTGAGAGCGCAAAGTGCATGAAAGATACAGGTGTATGGCTTGCTCTAGAGGATTCAAGTGGAGCTTCTGGTGGATCGGGTACAATCATTCCATTTGAAAACGGATCTCTAGCAGATGACTGCGGGCACGCCTTTCTTTTGGGCTGGATAAGTAAAATACTAGACCGAGAGCTGGGGCTTGTTGATGTTGCGCGGCTTAACGCCTACATCAACCTCATAGGACTAGTAGGCATTGCTTGCTACTTTCTTGCCACTCGAAATTACTTTATCTTTGCTGCCATTTTAGCCGCAACAAACCCCGTTTTTTTTCGCAAGGTAGGCTTTAATCCCCATATCGCGCATATTGGGGCCACCTCGCTTACTTTTCTGCTGCCTCTTGGCCTACTCGCCTATCATTATCGCTGGCTTGGCAAAAGAGGGTCCTACTTTTTTATCACTGTCGGAGTGATATCTCTTGCTTTGACCTGTTTAATTCGAGGAGTTTTGGGTCATATGGGCCTATTCGTCAGTTTCGGGACTTTGTGTTTTGTGGCTTGGCATCACCGGAAAAGCTGCGCTCAACTGGCGTTTCTTTCACTTTTGGGGGTCACTATGCTTGTAGCGTGGCAGTCGCCGAGTTGGCTGATTCACGTGCGCAACTCTACCCTGAACCTTCAAACGAACCAAAAGTATAAAAAATCCATTTTTGAGGGTAGCCATGGGATTTCTCACAGCTTATTTATTGGCTTAGGGTCGGTAGAAAATGCATTTGGGCTAGAGTGGAAAGATATGTGCGGCCAAGAAAAAGTAAAACAGGTTAGCTTGGATATTCCGTATTGCTCAAAAGAGTACTTTGACACTTTAAACCGCCTCTACTTCGAATATTTAAGAAAAAATCCTTTAGAGGTTGCCCGGATATATCTAGCTAAGCTTGTCCTTCTTCTGAAATTTATCCCCTTAACGGCTTCTTTGCTGACCGGTCTTTTATTTGCAGTGGGCTATTTTTTTCGGATTGAGGCTGACTGGAAAAAAATGGCCCCTCTTCTTATTTTAAGTATGGCTTGGATTTTTCTGTTTATTGTGCAGGGAGTTTTAGCGCACCCCTCTGGAAAATACGCTGCTCCTATTGCTACCTTTGCTTGTGTCTATCTCGGTTTAGCGCTTGAATATGCTTTTAGGGTGGTATATGGATTGTGTACACGACAAAAAACCTCCCGCTTTTAACCCAATTTTTTCAACACAGTTTGTCGAGCATGAAAAGACAGATACTTGAAGTAAAAAAACAGTGGTTTGATACACCTAAGTCAGTCAATGGCGGGCAGGAAGTCACAAAAGTAGAGTATAAAGAAGTTAAAAGCTGGTATAAGTCAAAAAAAATTATCGATCACTTTCGATGCTATTATAGTGTGTTTTTTCACTTAGAAACAGAGCCTAACCCGTATTTCTCACAAGCTCTGCTAAAAAGTTGAGCAAGATGTTTTCCGAGATTTCAAGGAGATCTTGCAGGGAATGGTTGTAAC
>JBCCHO010000132.1:0-6106 GCA_039028715.1 Chlamydiota bacterium
TGGTTTAAGAGGGTGTAAAATTTTATCTATGCAAAGAGTGGAGACGATGGTCTATGGTTCTGTGCTCCCCAAAAAATTTTGATATGTGAAAATTTTTCACTTTCTAAATTTTCTATTCTTTTAGCGGGAGGTGCTGCCAAATCACCGATCTTTTTGCATTTTGAATCGGCTTCGGTATATACTGAAAAGACTCCCCGTAAAGTTCCATTTCGAAGGAAATTCGCGCTTTTGTCCTTGAGCACTACTTTTTGTAAACTGCCTATCCTTAGTAAAATATGTCAATTTACAAAAAGCAGTTCTCAATTCAAAATCATCAAATTTCCCTTCGAAAGCGATTTTTACGGGGAGCCTCTGAAGGCAGTTCAAAGTGAGCAAAAAGAATTGATTTGATGCAGCCTAAACATCCAAGCCTCAGGTAGGGGGAAAAAGAGAACTTTAGATGGGCTATCATAAGACACAACTTGGGTTTCAAATAGGTTACCAACAAATATCATGAGTAAATACCAAATCATCGCCAAAAAATACCGTCCACAGGCTTTTTCTAAGGTCCGAGAGCAAGAAACTATTGTCACAACACTAAAAAATGCTCTCCAGCTCAACCGCATTGGGAATGCCTATCTTTTTTGCGGCCCTCATGGAACAGGAAAAACAACCCTAGCTCGGCTGTTTGCAAAAGCGATCAACTGTAAAAATAGGCAGCAAGACCAAGAGCCGTGCAACCAATGCCAAAGTTGCTGCGAAATCCAGCAAGGCTCTGCTCTTGATGTCATCGAGATTGATGGAGCGTCTAACCGCGGGATCGACGATATCCGCCAGCTGACCGAAACCGTTGGCTATGCGCCTTCTTGCGGTCCCTATAAAGTGTATCTCATTGATGAAGTGCACATGTTGACAAAAGAGGCTTTCAATGCCTTGCTTAAAACACTCGAAGATCCGCCACCGCACGTGCTCTTCTTTTTCGCTACAACTGAGCCCCACAAAGTTTTGCCAACGATCATGAGTCGCTGCCAACGTTTTGACTTAAAACGAATTGCACCTCAAACAATTGTCGCAAAGCTCAAAGAAATCACTGCTGATCTAAAGCTCGAAGTCGATACCGATGCTTTATCTCTAATCGCTTCTCATGCTGAGGGAAGCCTGCGCGATGCCGAATCGCTTCTCGATCAAATTGGCTGCTTTACTTCGCCACCCATCACTGCTCGCCATGTTATCGACAGTCTCGGACTTGTTTCTTTAGACCTCTTTTTTGAACTCGACCGCGCTGTGGCTCAAAGCGACCTCTCTTTTGCTTTTAAATTGACAGAAAAGCTGTTTAACCACGGCTTCCACTTGCCCCATTTCTTAGACAGCCTAGTCAAGCACTACCGCCACATAGCTTTTATTAAACTTGACTATTCAACGGCACTGGCGTCCCATTTTAGCAAAGAGCAACTCGATACTTACTTTCAAACAGCGCACCTTTATACGCACACCCAATGTCTTGATATTCTCGACTTGCTAGCACAAAAGCTAGAAACCATCGGTAAAAGCTCTTTTGGCCGCATTCAGCTCGAAATCCTTTTACTCCAACTCATTCGCTCAACAAAAAAAATCTCTATTGATCAACTTGTCGAGCGGCTCAATCAGCTTAAAGCAACTGTGTTAACTGAGCCAAGTGCAGCTAAAGAGCGCGCTCGCCCTGAATCTGAAAAACCCCAATCTGCTCCGCCTTCTATCAAAACTGAAGAGAAATGCAGCCCAAATGATGCTGCAGCCCCTAAGCGAGAAAATTCAGCGCCAGCGTCCCAAAAAACAGTTGAATCGGAGCCAGAAAACGCTTTCTTTGTCGACCGACCTGCATCGCCAAAGCAAGAACCTTTAAAAGAAAAAATAGATATTAAAAAAAGAATTCACCAAGAAAGAGTCCTCCAATTTGCCGCTGTTGAACTCAATGGCCATTTGGCAAAGGAATAATCGCTTTTTATCCTTATGAACGCTATCATGAAAAGGAGAATCTAAACACCTCAGTTCTGAATTTAACGCCTTTACGATGAGTGTTTTTTTATGGGGAAATTAATGCTATTCCCGAATGAAAGTAGCGTTAATTTTTCCTACAAAAACCGCTTAGGTTAAAGACGTTAAATTCAGAACTCAGGTTAAAACGCTTTTAACCCAAACTTACGCCTGATGGTGATTTAGATAAATTTTATGTTTTTTACCTGTTTGAGGCTTGAATTTTCAGCATACTTGAATAAAGTAGATGAAAATTCAAGCTTCGGACAGGTAAACAAAATAGAAAGTTGATCTGAACGATCATCAGACCACAACTTGGGTTTTTACTGAACAAAAAAGAGGTTTTATGGGAAACAGTTTTGCAAAGATGAAAAAACAGGCCCGACAGCTGCAACAACAACTAGAAAAAATGCAGCAAGAAATGCAGGATCTAGAAGTAACAGGAAGTGCGGGAAATGGTCTTGTCACAATCGTTTTATGTGGAGATAATAGCTTGAAAAAAGTTTCTCTTAAGCCAGAGTGCATCGACCCCGAAGATCCCGAAGCATTAGAAGATCTTATTCAAGCCGCTTTTGAAGATGCACAAACGCAATTGCAGCAAAAATCGAATGATTCACTGCTTACTCCGTCAGCTCTAAGCGACTTCTCAGCTAATTTCTAGCCCGTATTTCAAGACCAGCTCTACCAACGAATAAAAGTAGGTGAAAATTCAACTCTTGATCAGGTGGAAAAAGAGAATTTTAGATGAGTACTTATGCCACGCAACTTGGGTTTTAACGAAGTGAAACCTGAGCTTGTAAAACATACGAGCTAGAAACCTTGCTCAATTGAAGCGGCAATTTCTTTATAGTGTTGGGTAAGCAAAGTTTCTACACCACTTTCAGTAGTCAGCTTTAAGGCTTTTTCTGCAACAGCGGTAGCTTCTTCAAGAGAAACTGCTTCGAGCATTTGTCTGACTTGTGGAATAAAACGGGGTGAGCAGGAAAATTGCCGAACGCCAACTCCTAACAGCAATGGCACGACTAATAAATCAGAAGCTATCTCACCACATAAGCTCACGGGTTTACAATACGGGCTTACTGTAGTGATAATATGGTGAATCATCCGAATGATTGCGGGATGATGGGGACGATAAAAAGAGTGCGCTTTGCGATTCGAGCGATCTGCAGCTAACGCATATTGGGTGAGGTCATTTGTCCCAATTGAAATAAAGTCGACTTCCTGAGCAATTAAATCAGCCATAATAACCATAGCGGGAACTTCGATCATAATGCCAAAGTCAATCGCATCTGCAATCGGGTAGCCCTCTTCTTGTAGCGTCAGTTTAACCTGTTGCATCAGTTCTTTTACCTGCCTTATCTCTTCAAAATCTGAGACAAGTGGCAGCAAGATATTAATGCTCCCGGCATAACTCGCGCGCAACAAAGCGCGCAGTTGCGTCACAAAAATCTCTCGATTCCTCAGCAGAAACCGAACAGCTCGACATCCCAATGCTGGGTTCGGCTCTGGCGGATAACTATCCACCTGACCTTTATCACCCCCAACATCAAACACGCGGAACGTAACGGGAATTCCCTTTGCGCGAACAATGACATCCCGATAAAGGTGATACTGAGCTTCTTCAGAAAGAGATCCTAGCTCTTTAGTCAAAAAGAAAAATTCAGACCGAAAGAGTCCGATACCTTCTGCTCCATAGTTCTGAAGTAAATCCAAATCACCCAAGCTCTCAACATTGGCTAGCATAGTCACTTCGCAACGATCGCGGGTAATAGCTCCCCGGGGTCCTTCTTCTTGAGCGCGGAGTTTTACTTGGTGATGCTTATTTTCGAGTGCTTTGTATTTTTCAGTTGTTTTGAAGTCGGGATTGACAAAGATCTTTCCCGCCTCTCCATCGATAATGACTTGGGAGCCACAATAGGGATAAAGTAAGCCAATTTCAATATCCGTAATATAGGGGAACCCTTTTGAACAGGCAATAAGAGCTGCGTGGGAAGTCGCGCCACCAATTTCCGTGATAAATCCTCTCACATGTTTGGGCGAGAGTTCAGCAACTTTAGAAGGAATCAATTCTTTAGTGAATATGATGGCATGCTGAGGAATCTCTACTTTATTCAGTTTCTTTTTTGGATTCAGGTTTTTCAAAACGCGCTGGGCGACATCTTTAACGTCTGTTAATCGCTGCTGAAAAAATTGGTCGCCAATCTGCGAGAATTTCTTTTCATATTCACGCATGACTGAGCAGAAAACAGCTTCGGTATTTTTTCCCATTTCCCGGATACGCTTTTCCATGAAAGTCGTCAAAAATGGATCTTCTAACATCTGAATATGGGTATCGACAATTGATGTGACTTTTGTCGACCCTTCTTGAATCAAAAACCGCTGTAAATCGTACAGACCTTCCCGACTAGAAAAGATAGCTTCGCGATATCTTTCTATTTCACTTTCTACTTCATCAATTGAAATAGAAAATTCCGGAACGGCATTCTCATCAAAAGCTTCTAAGAAAAAGAGCTCTCCTGTAGCAATTCCACTCCCAATAGATGTTCCTGTCAAAGATAGCTCTTCAACCAATTTTTCCACTTTATTCTTCCTCTCCAAAACGCGTTTCAAATGCAGCAATCAGTTTTTCCATGACACTTCTCGCGTCTATTCCCTCAATAACTAGGCGAATTTTCGCATTCTTCGGGATTGTCAAAATCATCAAACTCATAATGCTTCTAGCATTCACTGATTCCCCTTTATAAATTAAGGTTACCTTCGATAGATATCCTTGAAGAATTTTAGCTATGCAAGAAGCAGGTCTTACATGAAGACCACATTTATTTTTTACTTTTACATCGACTTCGATTTTCGTACACAAAGCCCTTTTACCTATTCTTGCTTTGCAATTTCCTTTGAAAGCTTAAAATGAAATTCCCTTGCTGCATCGTATCCGATGCTTTTTGTACGGTGATTCAAAACAATTGCTTCCATTAACAATGTGCTATTTCTTCCCGCCCTGATCGGCAAGCTATAAAAAGGGACATTGACTCCAAGAAATTCCCTAAATTGCTCATCTAAACCAATAGCACCACAAAAGCGACTCCCTCTCCACTCTTCAAACCGAATCACCATATCAATTTCTACCTCATCTTGCACACATCCAGCTCCATAAAGATGTGCCACGTTCACAAGCCCAATTCCGCGCACTTCTACCAAGTGTCGACTCAGTTCTGCTCCCTTTCCAATCAACTGGTCATTGATCCTTTTCCGAATCAATACTCTATCATCGGCAATCAATTGATGCCCCTTAGCTACAAGACCGAGCGCCGCTTCACTTTTTCCAATCCCCGCCTCTCCTTCGATCATCACCCCTGTCCCATAAACCCGAACTAATGTTCCGTGATAATGACGGCAGGGAGCAAAATCTTGGGCCAACGCCAAGCTCAATTCAGACAATAGCTTTTTCGCTTTCCATTGGCTACATAAGACATGGACTTCCTTCTCTCGGCAAATTTCGACTAATTCTCTGATAGGAATCAAATTTCCAGCAACAATAACAGCCGGCGTTTTAGCCGTCACCACTTTTTGTAAGGAGCAAGCACGCTCCGAAGCTGTTATATGGCGTAGATAGTCGAGCTCCGCCTTTCCAAAAATAAAAAGCGTTGAAGATTCGCCATCTTCTAAGTAACCAGCTAGCGCTAATCCCGGTCTCTGAACTCCTGAGACATCCAAGCACTTTTTCGATCTAAAGCTACTTTCATGACTAGATAGTTTAAAACGCAACCGATAACGATCAAGAAGATCTGTAATAGTTGGTATTGAAAACAGCACTATTTTATTTTCCCCGATTTTCTAGTGCAAGAATTGCGATTGATCTAACTTTAGCTGCTAAGAGCTGTCTTATTATAAAGGAGAAATTTAGTTTCTTTAAAGACAAAACTGCCCTCAGAGTACTGTGAGAGCGACATTTTTTTCTTATTGCTCTCTTAAAACCCAAGTTGTGTGGTATAGTTGCTCAGATCAAATATACCCGAGCCGATTCAAAATGCAAAAAGATCGATGATTTGGCGCGGCTATTTTGATCGACTTTTTCCCTGGGTTCTTATCCGGCAGGTGGATAAAACCCAGGGAA
>JBCCHO010000133.1:0-6090 GCA_039028715.1 Chlamydiota bacterium
AATTGCCTATCCTTAGCAGGATATGTCAATTTACAAAAAGTAGTTCTCAAGTCAAAATCATCAAATTTCCCTTCGAAAGCGATTTTTGCGCGAGGAGCCTCTTAGGTGAGCAATTATACCACACAACTTGGATTTTAACTTGAAAGAGGCTCCTCGCGCAAAATTCCATTTCGAGTGAAATTCGCGCTTTTGTCCTTGAGAGCTGCTTTTTTTAAATTGCCTATCCTTAGCAAGATATGTCAATTTATCAAAAGCAGCTCTCAAGTCAAAATCATCAAATTTCCCTGCGAAAGCGATTTTTGCAAAAGCCTCGAAGGAGAATTTTTTATGCAAAGAAAGAGGTTCTGTTTTTTGGCTTTAGCAATTTTAAGTGCGCTGTCTTTCCCCCTGCGAGCAGTTGATAATGCTTTGCCAGGAGAAATAACAATAGAAATTTCTTCTCTCGAGAGTTGGGATAAAGAGCGCTTTCAAAAGAGAGTGAAAAGAGACTTATTGCTTGCAGCTCTTTTTGAAGAAGTTTTTGATGACCATCATCAAAGTATTTGGTGTGACATCTTGGCTTTCCCTGTTGTTACCGAAGATGAGTTAGCTCTTAGTTCTGACCAGTTCGAATGGAAGATTAAGCAGCTTGTTGTTTCGAGTTTTCAAGAGAGCTCAAACAGCCAAATGCTCCTAGATTTCCCAGAATCTAGTGAGCAACGCGTGCTGGAATCTTTACAGAGTCGGCTCGAAAAAATAAGAAAAGAGAATATTGGACAAGAAGCTTTTAGCATCTATCGAGAAGAATATGTGCAAGCACTAGAACAATGGCAGGCCCCTGATTATGTAGTCGATTATGCAGCGAACTTAACGCTAGAGGATTTTTACCAAGACGTTGATAAAAGCATTTGTGCGTGTAAGCAAGTTTTATTGGACAGCTTGTTGTCGGTTGAGGGTTCGGGAATGGTTGTATGTCATGCTACTGTCAATGAAGATATTAAATTCTTTAACGAGGCGTTAAGCCAAGTGGACAAAGAAAAAAAAACAGACGTTAAGAGGTTGATAAAAAAGTTGAATGAGAAAAGCAAGGCGAAGCTGCTTAATCCCAGTACCACAGAAAAACTCATGAATCTAGGAGACAAAGTAGATGGCATTCATCCTATGATTTTCTTGGGAATTATCTGTGAAAAAGGGGTACAAGAGCATTTGGGAGGGATTTTAAATGATTTTTGGAAAAAAACAGGGTTTATTAATGGTCTTTTCAGAACAGGCTTTGGCGATCGAATGAAGAAAGAAAGAAAAGAGGATAAAGACAAATTGATGCGTTATGCGTATGGACTTGCTAACCTTATTGGCTGTCATTCAGCAGATCTAATCGATTGTATCAATGAAGAAAATTGGGAGAGGTTGCTGAGAATAGTTGCCAGTTAGCCAGTCTTTCAAAGGGGCTCTAAAAAGAGGGCTGAACCAGCCGGTCTCTATGTATAACAAAAAAAGAAAGCGCCTTATTTGCTAGCCCGTATTTCTCACAAGCTCTGCTAAAAAGCTTAAGCAAGATGTTTTTCGAGATTTCTAATTGAGCTCTTGCAGGCAATGGTTGTAACCATTTCCAAAAGAGCTCCTTGGAATACTCGGAAAGCAGAAGCTCCAAATTTTTCCAGAGCCTTGTGAGAAATGCGGGCTAGTCATCCGTCTAAAAAGTTACCTTTCTTGATAGAGTTGGGAGTATCGCGGAAGAAAAAGCTTCGGCATTCTTGAAAAAAAGTCCCTGGCGTAATTAAGCGCGCTCCTTTTTTTTCTTTTAGATAAGTAGCATTGCCGCTCTCCCATAAGGGCATACCTTTGTGGAGAGCATGGGGCTTTTTTTGCTCGTGTTTGATTTCGGAGTGAATCCAAATTTGGCCTTGGGCAACAGCCATGAGTTCCATGGAGGTGAGGCCGCCAGAGCGGGTGAAAGTAGCGTCGCTGCGGTAATAAAGTGGTGCAATCACCTCGTCTCCTTGAAAACACATCGGAATAATCGTTAGATTTTGAGGATAGGCATCGATTTTTTGGATAAAGTCATGAACGCGGCGTAGAAGAGTCGTTTTATGTTCAACATGGTAATTACAAAAAACAAATAACAGGTGGCGGTTGAGATCAAAAAAGGTCTTGTGACTTGGATAAAGCTCTTGACGCTTTTTTTGTAATCTTAAGTTAGTAGCTTGTTGAACCATTTTTATATAATTTTTGACATATTTGATCGTTGACTCTTCTGCAGGCTGGCTGCCTAAGAGAATGGTAGCTACTTTGTCAGTTGATTCAATTGTAATCGCAATTTTATCTCGATAAATCTCTGTGCGTAAAGTTCCCTTTTTGATTGTGTTCGCAATCAGGTGCTTTTCTTCGTAAGAGGCAACTTTGATTTCAATTTGGGTTTGCCTAGTTAAAGGAGAAGCAATGCGGTGATATTTATCGAACGAAGGGCGTAAAGGGAATTTGGCATAACAGATTTCATTTTCTCGAAGGCCACAAAAATGTTGCCAAAAAATATCGGCTGTTTGCTGTTGTCTGAGCAATGGAGCCGTGCTAATGAGCTTGACTAATGACCGGTTTTCTTTTGATAGTTTTTTAATTGGTTTAAAGAAATGAATGACGTGATCTGTAGGAAGCTCTGTGACAATTTTTTCGAGTTTAAGAGGCTTCTGATTAATTTTTTGAACGCATTTGATAGCTTTAATAATAGCTGGCGTTCCAATAGGCTGCGTATCGATAATTTGATCGACATTTTCTTTAAGGAGTGTAAAAAAAGAGCGCAAAAAGATATAAGGCCAGAGAACGATGTCAGCAGTTGGAACATTCTTAGACAAAAAGTTGAGAATAGTGAGATTCCCGTGCTTTTGAGATGCATTCCAAATACGAACAAATGTCTTGCCGAAACGCTTTCCCACCCAGTCGATAAGAATATCTTTTTCGATGATAGTTGCCATGGGGTTTTCTTTAAGCACTTTGACAGCTTGGGCTTTCGCAGCTTGAATGTGGCCGCCACCACAAAGTGAAGTAATCACAAGAATTTTTTTAGGCGTTTTGTAAGATGACATAACTCCTGTGCCAAGTTGCATGCAAAGTGAAACCAAAAATTTTACCCCTTACAATCGCTGTAAAGGGAAACTTATAATCCAAGCTGTATCCAAAGGTCATTAGGTTTATTTTTCTATAGCAACAATGCACAAAAGTTAGCAATGACTTATCGCTAGATTACCCTTATAATCTAGAAAAAAAGTCCGAAAATGCTCACGCCCAACCACCAATTTTTCCCTGGGGTTTATCCGCCTGCCGAGCTCATTCCGGTGGAATAGGAAATCATGACTTCACTTTTTCTATTCATGTGCACCTTCTCAATAGTAATCGGTCGGAGATCTGCTGTAGTTTTGACATAGATGCCTTTACAAGGAAAACTCTTTACCCCTTCGATATGCACTTTTCTTACAGCGCCGCTATCAATAATAATCGGCCGTGAATGGGCGAGAATAGCAGAGATTTCTTTTGTTAACAGGGTCAGGAGATAGGTTAAATCATTTTGAGAAAACGGTTTTTTTTTCAAGGAGTGTAAGATGAGGGTTGCATGGCCAGGAAAGTGGCTTTCTTTGACTGCAATGAGCTCAGGGCGATGTTGTTCGATAATGTGCTTAATAAGGTGTCCAGCTGTATGCCAGCGAGCGAGCTCCCGCCGCCGCACGAGATCTACTGTCAGGGCAACGGTTTCCTTTTTTAAATCACCGGTGAGCGGAGAAGAGGTGTAGTGTTTGACCATGTGATGAGCGTTAATAGCAAGGCCTGTGATCGGAAAATGTATTTGGCGGATTGTGGCAACTCCGCGGTCTTCAGGTTGACCAGCTTCTTCAGGATGAAAGATTGTTTGATCGGGAATAAAGTAGTTGCCGCGGCAATCTTTGCCGCAATCGATGATCACAGAGGTGATATGACTCACATCGCTGTCTTGATAGTAAATATGATACGGTTGGTTCATTTCAAAAAATCCTTAAAAGCTCAAAAAACCATTGAATCAGATAGCTCCAAACCCAAGTTGTATGAAAAACCCATCGCGCAAGGAGAAAATCAGGTTCTGGTGCAAACAGGGATCTCATTGACAAAATCGCTCTCTGACATCCTATTTTGCCCTCTTTATTAAGCTGCTACTCCAAACAGCTCCTTTGTAAATTTTTTTTGAATTAGAAAGTCTTTCCCTCCACTGCCTTTGACTTGATTTTTGCGGATCATATGCATAGATTCATACCCTGAGATCGTCGCCTTTGCTGTTTCGAATGTTTGTAGCCATTGGCTATAGACGAATTCGCCTTTTGGAAAATCTATGATCCTGCTCAATGACATCGTTGAGATATTTAACTTGTCTAAGCTCAGCTGCTTCTGGAATTGAACCCGCCTTTTTGATCGCTTCAAAAGCTGGGGGATAGGCAGCATTTTTATCAACGCCTACTACTCTAGGGGATGTGCAGTGATCATTCGCTAGCGTCTGTTTAAAAAACTTTTCCGCTGCTTCTTTATTTCGGTTCTCGCTAAACATCACCTCCCCCTGTAATCGGAGAGCTATTGTGCCAAACCCACATGTCATTCACTCGCTTGTAAATAATCAATAACGAATGATGTTAAATTTTTCCCCTTGAGAAGCTTTAGGATTTGCTCCCTTTCTTTTTTATATTTTTCTGCTTCACTACTATAGGCGCTCATCACAGAAAATATAGGCACAATCAAGTCATGCACTGACACTGGGTTTTTAGTAAGGATCTCACAACAATTCTTTAAACTAAACCCACAAATCTCTCCTGAGCTTGTCCTGCGGGCCTTATTTTTTATCTCTATATTATTTTGTTCTATCCAGCTAAATAGATAGGAGTCTTCATACCCAAAGCCAAAAACCAAACCTGAAAGCAAGTGGTTGCTAAAAACACTTTCCCAAAAAGAAGACTGGCCAGAGTCGAATTCTTTTATGACTTCATCAACCAGAAAATCATATCCTATCTGTTTCTTGAAAATGGTGTAGTGTAAATACATAATACATTCTAAGTTTGCCACATTAATAAAAAGACCAATCTTTTCAGATCTTGTTACATTAAAAGATAATAATTTGTATTTTCTATTAAGCACTTTTTTTCCGGATTTTTCCCATGCTTCCCATAGCGCTCTTGTATTTAGGTGTTCTAATTTTCCGAGATTTTTTAGGGATTTTTTGTATATCCTATAGCTAGGGATAGAAGATGCGCCTTCTGTAGACAATGAATTGAGTAAGATTTTGTATCCTTGCTTAAATTCACCTTCGGTTTGGGGGGGGGTTGGGCAGTTATCATTAATAGAGAACTCAGTTATGGGTTTTGAGCCAAGTAAAGTATATAGTCCCCCCTCTCTGATCATGAGGTTTTCTAGGAAAATATCAGTCGAGGTTTTGTCCCGACTTTTTGCAGCGGAGTTGTATAAAAAGATAGGTGTAAATAAAATAATTGAAAAAAAGACAGTGGATACAATTTTAACACGCTTCCCGTTATGTAGAAACAACCATGAAAATTTTGTTTTCATTATTTTTTCTGTTTACCCTGACTTGCATCTCATTGACTTATGGACATGATTCTTGTTCTTACGAATGCTTAGAACAGGCATATAAAGAAGGAGACTCTAGCATTTTAAGTTTAAGTGATGGAAGAGCACTTCTTAACCCTGATAGAATATCTATATCTTACGATGGAATTTTTTTAAACTCAGATTTTCTAGGTATTGTCTCTATTCCTCAAATTTCCTACAACAGTGCTAATGGTTTCATCCTATCGGCTCGCCCCTACTATGTATGCAAGGTGTGCAATATTTCATATTACAATCCAGGCAATTGTAGAAATTGTGGAAGACCACTCACCTTAGTTTGGCTTTAATCTCCTTTAGAGAGGACGCACGGGAATCCTCATCCCGTTTGGGGGATTGAGATGAAGGTGTGCCTTGTATATAGTGCTTCCGGTTCAAAAGCGCCCAAAAGCAAACTGAATTTAAAGTTCTCTAGATTGCATTTTTTATTCTAGCCAATATTAAGTTTAATATGGGCGACGAAGAAAAAATACGATCTAGAGG
>JBCCHO010000134.1:0-6074 GCA_039028715.1 Chlamydiota bacterium
CCCGCCTTGCGGAACGGCGCAGCAATCTCGGTTCGCAACTGTCAGGCGGCGAACAGCAGATGCTGGCCATATTTTATTTAAATTAAATCGGTCAAAATATTAATAATTTCAGTAAAAGCCACGCTATGGTCGTCATTGAAGCATTACAAGTCAGAAATATGTCCAAATCTGCAAAAGGGAATGAAGAACCCCCTGGAAAAGAGAGTCAAAGCAAAGTCGGGCTTAAACAGAGGGATCTTAGCCCGTATTTCTCACAAGCTCTGCTAAAAAGCTTAAGCAAGATGTTTTTCGAGATTTCTAATTGAGATCTTGCAGGGAATGGTTGTAACCATTTCCAAAAGAGCTCCTTAGAATATTCGGAAAATAGATGCTCCAAATTTTGCAAGAGCCTCAAGTAGCTCTCAAAGACAAAAGCGCGAATTTCACTCGAAATGGAATTTTGCGTAGGAGCCTCCGGTAAACAACAGATTATTTTGGGAAGATTTGCAATTTCACTTCTAGTGTGCTCGTCGTTAACGTTGGGCGCCGAGGTTGGCGCGCCGATAGAGGTTCAATGCAAATATAAGAACTTTCTTGGGGTCGGTAAAGCTGGTAAGAAAATTCAGAAAGAGAAGCTGTTGCGAATTCGATATGAAGGTCGTAGGTTGGGGTCGAAAGCAAGATCCGATAATCGCGCTCTTTTTCGTCTCGTTTCCTAGGGATTAGCCCATAATCAATGGCGCCTTCTGCTGGAAGATAAAGATGAGTAGTTCTCGTTTTTAGATATTTTTCTGGAAGAGGCTTCCACTCATCGCCTTCTCGATAAACAGGATCGACTTCACCGGAAACAATTGCGGGCTCGTTATAAAGAGCGTAGTAATAGTGAAGCCCAATGAGGGATGGAAGCGCGCTTGTGATAGAATAGCGGATAAAAAGTCCCGTGTTGAGTAACCGAGCATTGTAAGTCATGGAAAAATCTTGCCCCTCAAAAGTGGTTAGAGGGGTATTGTGATAAGTGTGGTAGCCACAGAGCTTGGCTTGAATTTGCGTATCGCTATGGTGATGAGCCCAGGGAACGTAGCGCGCAATTCCATGAGAAAAAGGATCTTTTCTTCCATTGGCAAGCACAGTATCGACATGGGGAAAAATCGAGTGATCAAAGTCAAGTGGTGCAACGGGATTTTCATGGAAATGGGGCCCAATTAAGGCGCCAAGACCAGCGTTTCTTTCGTCAAACAAAGAAGATGTATTTGGATCGATCACCTCGACGCCACCACACGTGTAACTAGTGAGATTCATCCCACTATTTGGCGAGTAAGTCGCTGTGAGCAGTTCTCCTCTTGGCGTTGTATTCGTTAAGGTAACAGTTGCTGCAGGTGTTGACGCCATGATCGCTCGCGTTAAAAGCTAACTAGACGACCATTTTTATCTTTGAACTGGCCGACGGCGACTAGAATAAGATCGATGAGCCACCAAATTCCAAATCCGCCAACGGTCAGTAGCATGAGCAGTCCCGTTCCGATTTTTTTATTGTAAAAGCGGTGGACACCTAATTGACCCAAAAAAAAGGAAAGAAGTAGGGTAGCGAGATATTTTTTAGTCGTGGGTTTCATCGGCTAGTTTCTCCTTTTTGTGATAGAAAGTGGTAAAGTGATTAGCAAGACGAGCGCGGGAATAATTTCCAACCTGCCCACCCACATAAGAAACATGAACAGGCATTTTCCCGTAGTTGGCAAGTCGGGATTCAGAATCCCACTTGTCAATCCAACGTTGCTAATAGCACTTGCAACATCAAATAACCCGTCGAGCGCGGCTCCTTTTGGCGTCCATTTTAACACAACAAGCCAGCCAAAAGCAAGAGTTGTCATCCAAAGTGAGAATAAGACTTCGGCTGTGAATAACCGTTCGCTTTTTTCGCCGTAAGGAAGTGCCGTGCCGGGAGGTTCCTCTTCATCGGGCGACCCTTCATTGGGCACATCTTTAGTGATCACTTTTTCATTTGTTTTTGTGATCGTTGCTAAACGCAAGAAAATAGCTGAGAAAAGGTACATGATTCGGCGAATTTTTATGCCACCTGCTGTAGAACCTGTGGCTCCTCCAATCGTCATTCCAATAATCAGTAAAAGCTTGGCCATGGGGCTAAAGGTATTAAGAGAAACTGTATTAAAGCCGCATGTCGTTAGCGCTGAGACCCATTCAAAGAAAGCATCAAACCAGTGATTTGCGCTTTGATTCGAGATATCGACAACAATGAGCAACCCTCCTCCAAGCAGGGCCAAGCAGTAAAGCAACCGGAGCTGCATATTTTTCCAGATGACGCTCCAATTGTGGTTACAGATAGCATAACAGTGAATCGAAAAACTGATAGCGCCGATAAGCATGATCAAAATGGCGATGAATTGAATCGCAGTGTTGTAGTCGCGAAATTGGGTGCGGATCACTGTAAAACCACCGGTAGCAATCACAGTCATAGCGTGGTTAATAGCTTCCCAGAGCGGCATTCCAGCGAGAAAAAAAAGGGCAGTACCTAACAAACTATAGACGACGTAGATACCCCAGATCCACTGTGTTGTCTTCATCATGTTTTTTGTAAGGTGCTCAGTGCGCGCTTCAGCGTAGTAAAGCTGGTAGTCTTGGTTAAGATGGATGAGCGATAAGATGAAGGTGATCAAGCCAATGCCGCCGATCCACTCGAGTAACGAGCGCCACCATTGCAATGTGTAGGGAAAAAATCCCTGGTTGCGCATCATTGTCAACCCTGTACTTGTTAATCCTGAAAACGCTTCGAAAACAGAGTTGATTGGCTGCGCAAAAGTTGCGAGCACATCTGATTGCACTCCTGAATCCAATAAGCTGCTTGCGATCCACGCGATTGGAATAGCCGCGAGAATAGAGCAAACGATCCACCCAAGTGCAGCAATGATCATGGCATCCCAAAGATGGTAGGGTTCTTTTTTTTTACAAGACCGATACAAAAGTTGACCTACCCCAAAACCCAAAAGAGCGGTCACAGTAAGCGGTAAAAGAGCAAACCACTCGTGGAAAATAGCGCAAATTCCCAAAGAAAAAGTGGCCATGGCAGACGGAACGTGCAGAAGAAGGCCGACTTGGCTGAAAATAGATCGCCAATGGATATGTTGCTTTAAAAAAGACATCTATTCGAGGTTCCCCGCAAAATTCCATTTCGAGCAAAATCATCGAATTTTGATCGAAATGGAATTTTGCGGGAGAGCCTCATTCGTTTCAGTTTTAAGAAATTGTCCAAGCTAGTCGGTGGGGTTCGGTTTGAGCAGAAAAAGCGATGAGAAAACTTGTTGCCCAAAAGTGGTTTTTTCCTGAGAGAGGGATCACCTGCATCTCTGCAGCGCTTTTATGCGGAACAATTTTCAGCTCGTGATCGCCGGTTACAGCGCGTATAGGGGTGCTTTGGCCTCGAAATTGGTCGAGTACTCCTGGGATGAGTGGCTGGTTGTCCTCAATCAAAATTTGCTCAGCCGTAATAAAAAAAACAAAAGCAAGTGGTGACTCTTTTTTGCAATCGGGAAATTTAACCGTTAAGTCGACTAGACCTTCTTTTGCTTTCAAATCAAACCACATCCATTGGTCTCCTGGATAAACAGCAGAAAAGTGACAGCCAAGATCAACCATTTCATTGGGGAAGACAAGGCGCGACCAGCCTCTGAAACGACACGCTTCGGGATCGTGATGGATTTTTACATCCCCAATTTCCTCTGGGTTACCGGAGCATGTGCGGTAAAAGCCATAGCGTTCGGAGTCGGCAAGGGGATAGAAGTGAGGGCCAAAAGAGGCGATGGTTATCTTTCCTTTGTGCAACGCTCCGAGTCCCGTATTGACGCCACTTGCTGTGCAAGCCAAGCTTAAGGTGCGGTAGTCATACCGAAGAAGGCCCATCTCAGTTTCAGTGATTTGCCGATGGGTTTCATCAGTGACTTTAGGAACCAGGTTATCTCGCTCAATTTTGTCGAAAACAAGCGCTAAAATAATCACAAAGGGATCAGCTGGCATTCGCATTTCGTCAGGCAATTGAGAGAGCTGATCGGTCAGTGCTTTGGCCTGAGCAGCAAAGGTCTTTTCGGCAGAAATAGTTGCTGCAACATGAAAAAGAAGTTGGCAATAGCTAAATAATTCGGCTAATTGACATTCCGATTCTCGCGTCCAGAGGGCATGAAAAAATCTTTGTTCAGAGTCACATAATCTCAGTAAGAAGCGGGCAACTTTTAGGCCAGCTTGGATCTGCTTTTCTTCTCGATTGGCAATTCCCAAGTAAAGCCAATTGAGCGCTAACTGAGCGTTCATCAAAGGTTGGGGAATTGCGCCATCAATCATACAGCGACCCGACTCTTTTAAAGCGCCTCCAGTTGTCAACAATGTTGCCTCTTGATTGGGATGCGCTTTTCCAATTAGTGACGCCCCGATTTCGAGCAGTGTTGCGCCAGTTTGAAATGTCGTCCAATAGCTCGATCGCTCAAGTCGGTCGAAAAAAAGAGTCGCTACAGCGAGCAATGAGTCAGATAACTGATGAGATAGCTTGGCTAAAAAAAGGACAGAAAGAAAGTGGCGGCAACGCAAGAGAAAATCATTGGGATGTTCAATAGGATCTTCTTCGCCCTTAGCAAGCGATGCGATCAATTCCTGGGGCTGAACAAGCCCATCTGCGAGATACACGCGCAAAAGAGAGCCAATGCTATTACTACTGGCTAATCGGGGAAGATGCGATTGGTAGGCAGTGATAAGGTCAGTCATAGAACTTCCAAAGCACGGATACCCCTTGCTTTAGCGAGGGGAAGAAATGCTGGTTTGATTTTTTCGAAAGAAGATGAAAAAAACATTTATGCGAGCAAGATTGTAAAAGCTGCTTTCTGCTGGCTCTTGCTTTGAGCGATAGCTAATCAAGTTTTGAACAACTTTAAACCCAAGTTCGCATCTGATAATACCTGTGAGTGCGACCTATGGGTATTTAGAGGGATTTTCAATTTTTTTCATGCTTGAAACGGAAAAATGGGCACATACTTGGGTAAAGTAGGGGCCATTTTTCCGTTTCAAGCATGGGAAAAAGAAAAATTCAAATCAATATCCATAGGTCGCGCTCACAGGTAATAGGTCATCTAAAATTCTCTTTTTTGATGAAGAGCGAAGCTGTAACCCAAGTTCATCCGTTGTAGTGTCGAATTTTTTGAAGTTTCATTGATTCTAATCCAGTCTAAAAACTGCAAGTGGTTTAGTCTCAATGAGGCGATAAAATTGGACACTACAACGGGTGAACTTGAGTTAAGCTCCAATGACCTCTACAAGGCAGCGCCTTGCTGCTCTACAGCTGACATATTTGGACCTTTCCCAACGACCTCTTTCATGTTCTTTCCGGGCACAAATTTAACTGCTTTGCGCTCCGGAATCACAATCGGAACTCCCGCATTTTTTGGGTTGCGTCCGATTTTCTGCTTGCGCGTCACCACTTCGAAAACTCCAAAGTCGCGTAATTCGATGCGATCTCCTTCTGAAAGATACTCGGTTAGACTATCTAACAGAGCTTGCACAACGATACGAACTTCATTTGGGTGAAGGCCATTGCGTTGAGAAATCGTGTTGATAAGTTTCTTTTTCGTAATCGTTCCCATAGTCCGCCCTGCTCCTTATGAATAGATTTGAATAAGGGATTTAATCTCCTCTTCGCATGCCTTGTTCTTTTCTTGCAAGAAAAAGATTAGATGTATCATCTCAGACCCAATGATTATTTTTCTATCTTATTGATTTTCAAGCAAGTTCTTTTTAATTTTCTCGGTCATTTTTCTAAAAAAAATCCAGTGGCACGAAATAGGAGCGCTCACCTTGCAGTTCTCACAAGGCTCTGGAAAAATTTGGAGCCTCTGTTTTCCGAGTATTCCAAGGAGCTCTTTTGGAAATGGTGACAACCATTCCCTGCAAGATCTCAATTAGAAATCTCGAAAAACATCTTGCTTAAGCTTTTTAGCAGAGCTTGTGAGTTTCTATGATGAATATCAAAGTGTGATATATGAAAAAGTCCTCACATTAACAACCTATCAAAATAGCTAAAGGAGGACTCATGAAAAACAAAC
>JBCCHO010000135.1:0-6048 GCA_039028715.1 Chlamydiota bacterium
CTTTCCCTAGAACCTATCCGCAAATGAAAATGTTTTTGCTTTTCACTCTTTCTGGAAGCTGATTTGTTACCCTTGTCTCATGGACAATGTGTACAAATCAGCTTCCAAAAATTTGCTAGAAACCTGGTAAAAACCAAAAACTCAAGAAAACTCAAAAAATTATTTATCGGGATAGGGTCAGGTAGAGAAACTGCTTTGGAGGTTTTTGAATTAATTAAAAATTTATAATGTCATATGCCCTGTTAATTTTTTTTGTTAACGCTTGATTATAAAATAAAACTCATGTTAATATAAAGCAGAAAATTATTTATCGGGATAGGGTCAATCTTTTTGATTAGAAGACTCTGTATAAAGTAATTGTTATTTTAAAAAAATAAGGAAAAAGCCATGTCAACTAGTCCAGTAAGTTCGTTGTTTCTTGGTCAAGGAGCGTTCGGACCAGAACATAATTACGATTCAACATTAACGGAGGATCTAGACGAATGTGACGATCTTCAAATAGAGGAAGTAGACGTTCCCGAAGAGGAAGAAGTAACATATTCTAACCAGTATACAGGAGTAGCTATACAAGTTAAGCAACATGCTGAAAATATTCTTGAGGGTGCTATTAAGGGTTATGCAGACCTGAAAAATGTCCAAGAATCAACATTAAAATTGTTGAAACGAATGCAAGTAAGTGACGACTTCAAAGTAGATAACGACTTCATAGAGAAAATAGAAAATTCATTTAAAGAAAAGGATGCACAGAATAAAAAAGTGATTAACTATCTAAGTAACGAATTAGACAGCATAAAAAATCTCCTAAGTACTAGCATTCGAGCTAAGGAAGTTGCTGATCTCTATTATCTTAGATACAATAATGGCATGTTTTATCGTTCTTGATCTTCCCTTTCCCGTTGAAAGCGCGCTTGTTGCAAGAGCCTCAAAACAGGTGGGAAAAAAAAGAACTTTAGATCAGTAATTGCGCCATACAACTTGGGCTTAAAACCCAAGTTGCATGCAAAACTTCCGCTACAAATCATTTTGGAACGCCAGATTTTTTCCAGAAATATGCCTCCTGGATCATTTCAGCAGTAGTTCTGTCCAAACCATACATCTGACCAAATAAACGCATTATTTTTTGATGGCGTCTTGTGGGAAATGCCGCTTTATCTCTATCATTAGCAATTAGAGAGATATTGAAAACTAGGATTTTTCGGAGACATGATCGGCAATGACCAAAGCTTTGAAACGAATTGCTGTTACCGGTGGCGGTGGACAAATTGCTTATAGCTTGCTTTTCCGGCTAGCGAGCGGAGAAATTTGGGGTAAGGACCAGCCAGTTGCGCTTCATATTCTCGAAGTTCCCCAGGGTATTGACAGACTAAAAGGCGTTGTCATGGAGCTTGAGGACTGTGGGTTTGAAACGCTTGTTGATATTCGCATTGGTAGTGATCCCAATGAACTATTTGGCGATGTTGATTTAGCCATTTTAATTGGCGCTAAACCGCGCGGTCCAGGCATGGAGCGAAAAGACCTTATTCACGACAATGGGAAAATTTTTGCAGCCCAGGGTAAAGCGCTTAACCGCGTTGCTGCGCGTGACGTCGGCGTTTTTGTCGTCGGTAATCCCTGCAATACAAACTGCCTGATTGCGATGCATAATGCTCCCGATCTTCCACGCAATCACTTTCATGCTATGACGCGACTCGATCAAAACCGCGCCCAATTCCAACTGGCTCACCGCGCTGGTGTCCCAATCAATGAGGTCAGACATTTGGCAATTTGGGGCAATCACTCGGCAACGCAAGTTCCCGACTTTATCAATGCGACGATTGAAAAACAAGTAGCAACTGAAGCGATTAGCGATCGAAAATGGCTTGAAGGTGAGTTTTTAACGACAATCCAGAAACGAGGCGCTGCTATTATCGCTGCCCGCGGTAAATCGTCGGCTGCGTCTGCAGCTCATGCGATCATTCAAAGTTTGCGCTCGCTTTACTTTCCGACGCCAAAAGGTGAGGTTTTTTCCTCTTGCATTCTATCTGATGAAAATCCTTACGGAATTCAAGAAGGGCTTATTTTTTCCTTCCCGTGCCGTCATGTTGCCGAGGGAAAAGTCGAAGTAGTACCGGGGTTTCAGTGGGATGATTTCTTGCGCCAAAAAATTGCTACAACAGAAAAAGAACTCCTTGAAGAGCGGGCCATGGTTGCCTCGCTATTATAAACGCTTACATAAGAGGTAAGAGGTGGAAGAGATCCTATTTGAAGTGACCAAGGATCAATTAGAGACGGGGATGCGTGGATATCCTGTTGGCTATTGCACGACCTCAGCTGTTGACCCACACAAAGGTCTTTCCTATCGAGGGCGCTTTATTTCTGAGCTTTGTCAATGGGATCCTGAGCGCGTTTTGCACCTTCTCTATACTGGAAAAGAGGGGACAGCGCAAGACATTGCTGGGTTTTCTGATGAGCTGAAAAAGCGGGCTCACTGCTCTCATGCCGTAATTAAGGCCATTGAGGAGCTTCCCCGGCAAGGACACGCGATGAAGCTTTTTTCTACAGCGCTGCTGATCCTCGGTATGCTCGAAGGTCAGGGCGATTATCGCAAAGATTGCCTTAATGTGATGGCAAAAATTCCCCACCTCGTCGCTTGTGTCATTAATGCGCATGCTGGCTTTGGCGAAACTCCCCAACCGAGAAAAGACCTCGGGTACATGGAAAATTTTGCCTACATGGTGCAAGTGCCCGATTGCAATGAAGAGAAACTCGCGCCCGTTTTGCGTATCTTTAACCTGCTTCACTACGATCATGGTGGCGGCAATCTCTCCGCATTTGTAGGAAAATCTGTTGCTTCGGGTCTTTCCGACTTGTACAACTCACTGTCAGCGGCGATGTGCGCTTTGGCCGGGCCACGACATGGAAAAGCCAACCAAGACTGCTTGGCTTTTCTCCGCTCAATATTAGATGAGCTAGGCAGCGATCCTTCTGCTGATGCAGTGCGTCAACTCGTCGAAAAAAGACTTGCAGCAAAGCAACTGATTTTTGGCTTTGGTCACGCCGTTTTGCGCGTAGAAGATCCACGCGCGGCGATTTTCTACAGCTATGCAGAAGAGCATTTTGCTGACCATCCACTGATTAAAATCGCCTTATTATTGCGCACTGAAGGGCAAAAGGTGCTCGCAAAAAACCCCAAGGTCGCCAACCCCTACCCCAATGTCGATGCCATTTCGGGTGCAGTTTTAGCTGCTGCTGGCTTCGACTATCCCGATTATTTTACCGTTCTTTTTGGTTTATCGCGTGTCGTCGGCATTGCAATCCAAATCGTTTACGAGCGTATGGAAGCGCGCGAGGGGAAAGGCACGCCTATTGTACGTCCGCGGTATCTCTATAAGCCGATGACATAAATTTTGTAACTGGGATACTCTCATACTTAAGCCGATTCAAAGTGAGAAAATCTCGTAGCTCCTTTGCGCGTTCTACAACAGGTTTTTCACGCGGCTTGGGTTTTAGACCTTTCCAAGAAAGTAGATTGGAATATTCGGGGAAACAGATGTTCCAAACTTTCCAGAGTCTTGTGAGAAATCCGAGATAAGTTCATGAGACAATATTGGTGTTTTGAAATGGGGATAAAAACAAAGGCGCCTTTTCGGCGACGCAAAGCAGCAGCTCCTACGGTGTTTGTTGTCCAACAGCACGCTGCGACCCATCTTCACTACGATTTTCGCCTAGAGATCAACGGTGTGATGAAATCTTGGGCTATTCCCAAAGGGCCTTCGCTTAACCCCAGTGAGCGCCGCCTCGCTATTTTAACTAAAGATCACCCAATGGCCTATAACCGCTTTGAGGGGGTGATTCCCAAAGGAGAATATGGCGCTGGCACGGTTATTATTTGGGATCGCGGCCGTTATCGCAATCTCAAAAAAAATGCACACAAAGAGCCCCTTTCGATAGAGTCTTGCTTTCGCAAAGGCACCATCGAAGTGCACCTTAACGGGAAAAAAATGAAAGGCGGCTTTGCTCTTATACGTACAAGCGGTAAAAATTGGTTGCTCATTAAAATGAACGATCGTTACGCCAATACGCGAAAAAACCTCGCCCAATCAGAGCCCTATTCCGTCAAATCGGGAAAAACCTTAGCTCAAGTGAAAAGGGAAAAATCGCACGGATAACTCTTTTGAACCCAAGCTTTGAGACTCACCGCAACAGAGCGTATAGTCTCATCTCTTTAAAAAATATTTTATTTTATTTCGCTTAAAACCCAAGTTGTGTGGCATAATTGCTCAGGTAAATGTTCTGTTTTTTTTTACCTACCAGAGGCTTGAATTTTTAGCATACTTGAATAAAGTAGGTGAAAATTTAAGCTTTGAGTAGTTGGAGAAAGAGAATTTTAGATGAGCAATTATGCCACACAACTTGGGTTTTAATACCCCCTTATAGGTGGTCATGGTGATAAAAAAATGGATTATTCTCGGTGCGCTTCTCACAATTGCCATCATTTCTCTGAGTTACATTCGGTCTAAGCCGCACTATAAACATGAATTCGCCGTGTGTGCGATGTTTAAAAATGAAGCTCCTTGGTTAAAAGAATGGATCGATTATCATCACGACATTTTGGGAGCTACCCATTTTTATCTATATAATAATGACAGCACAGATCATTACCAAAAGGTTCTCTTGCCTTATATCGAACAAGGGCTCGTCGAGCTGATCGACTGGAAGTCTTGTGAAGAAAATAAAGTCGTTGATCCTCCTCCTTGTTGGCAAGCCGCCTCGCCATGGGATGATTATCAAGCTGGTGCTTATAACGACTGTCTTAAAAAAAGAGCTCTGGGAATAGCCCAATGGGTAGCAGTCATCGATATCGATGAATATATTGTTCCCGCTCACGGCGCCCAGTCTTTTTGCAAACTACTTAAAAAATACTCTGAACCCTCTTTGCGCTCTATTTTAAAAAAGCTGAAAAACCCTTTTCGCCGGCGCAGATCATTTGGCAGTTTGCAACTCAACTGGCTTGTCTTTGGCACATCCAACGTATGGGACATCAGCTCAACAGAGCTACTTATAGAAAAACTCTATTTGCGCGCCCCTGAAGATTATCCCGCAAATGAGCTCACTAAATGCATTTACCGTCCGGAAGCTATTGATGTTTGTTGCATCCATTACGGAACTTTAAAAAAAGAATACAAGGTAAAAGAGCTCCCCATAGCCGATTTTCGAATCAATCACTATTGGTCTGGCCCAGAAAAGAAACTGATAGAAAAGCGTCAATTTTCTAAAGAGCAGCTAGTGGCCTTTGCAAAAGAGTGCAACGTAGAGGATAAAACTATTTTTCAAAGCCTAAAGCAAATGAAAATAAACTTATTTGAGGACCCTGGCAATACATGCTATGGCGCTAAAATCAAAACGTTCAAACTACTTGGAGACAAAATTACCGATGTTCAACTGCTCCGCGACCTTATCACCAGCAACTTCGCTTCTTTAACAGAAGCAACCGAAGTGAGCGCCACATCAGATTGTCTCGTCGTAATTATGAAGAGAAGTCCTTACGAACGGGTCAAAGAAACCTTTAAAAATTGCGTATTCATCGACTACGACTTACTTTGCCAATACCCAGCAGAATGGGTCGAGTATTTAGTCAAAAAATACAATCTTAAAAAATCTAGGCTGTAAGAGGCTCGCCGCAAAAATCGCTTTCGAGGAAAAAGTTGATGATTTTGACTTGAGAACTACTTTTTGTAAATTGACATATACCGAAGACGATTCAATCTGCAAAAAGGTCGGTGATTTGGCGCGGCTATTTTGATCGACTTTTTTCCTGGGTTCTTATCCGGCAGGTGGATAAAACCCAGGGAAAAATCGGTCAAAAGAGACCGTCAAATTCAGCGAGATTTTTGCAGATTGAGTCGTCTTCGGTATATACTCCTTCCAGTTCAAACGCACCCAAGAAAACTGATTTAAAGCCTCTAGATCGTATTTTTTCTTCGTCGCCCATATTAAACTTAATATTGGCTAGAATAAAAAATGCAATCTAGAGAACTTTAAATTCAGTTTGCTTTTGGGCGCTTTTGA
>JBCCHO010000136.1:0-6042 GCA_039028715.1 Chlamydiota bacterium
CAGGTGGATAAAACCCAGGGAAAAATCGGTCAAAAGGGTCCGCCAAATTCAGCGAGATTTTTGCATTTTGAGTCGGCTTCGGTATATTCCCGCAGAGAAGGTTCTTAAACCTTTCCAAGGGAATAGATTAAAATATTCGGGGAAACAGAGGCTCCAAACTTTTCCAGAGTCTTGTGAGAAATGCGGGCTAGAGGCTCCTGCGCAAAACTCCATTTCGAGTGAAATTCGCACTTTTGTCCTTGATAAACTGCCTATCCTTAACAGGATATGTCAATTTACAAAAAGTAGTTCTCAACCCAAGTTCACCCCTTGTAGTATCGAATTTTGCGCAGGAGCCTTTCTAGTCGGTGATTGCGTTGGCTGGTGAGCGCGTCTTTGATAGACACTTTCTCTCTTTTCGGGTAAAATTTTTGCTTCGCCATACCTCACCGCTTTTGGAGTGACCATGGATTTTACTCTCGATCCTATGATTTTTCAGCACTATCCCCAAGCTAAAATTGGAGTGATTGTGCTCCAAGCTATCGATAACCAAAAGCCAACCAGCGCTGTCAGCCAAGTTCTCGAAAAAGCAATAGCAGCGGTTGCGACCCGCTATGCGGGAAAAGCAGTTGCTGATAACCCCAAAATCCGCGACTGGCGCGCCGCTCACCGCTCTTTTGGCTCATCTAAACCGGCATCAATCGAAGCGCTGCTCAAGCGAGCGGTCAAAAATGGCGCTTTACCGCACATCAATACACTTGTCGATCTATACAACGCCATCTCCATCGAATATGAGCTTCCTATCGGAGCGTACGATCTCGATCAAGTCACCGGCGCACTTTCTCTTACTTTTGCCACTGGCAATGAAATGTTTATTCCCCTCGGTAAAACAGAACCCGAAAAGGTGCGCTCTGGCGAAGTCATTTACCGCGATGAGCAACAAGTCCTCTGTAGTAAATGGAACTACCGCCAAAGCAATCGGGCAAAAGTTGGCAGCTCAAGCAAAAATGTCGCGATTTTTATCGAAGGTCTCGAACACAGCTCACTAGCTGAAATTGCCGAGGCAATGCAAACGCTTGCTAAGCTCATCAAACTCTACTGCAAAGGGACGAGCTTTCTTTACCTTCTCGACGCTACAGCTCCGACTTTTGCAGAAAACGCTCAACTAAACAACCGCTTGCTCGAGATCAAACCGGCGGCACCCGCCTATCACAGCCACGAAACCTTTCGGCTGCGCACGGAAAAACTCGCCGCTATTCGCAAGCTCGGCATTGATCCCTATCCCCACCACTTTGACGACCTAACAACGACCAAGGTGCTAAACGATAAATATGACGGCCAGGCTGTCGGCAACAGCGAAGAAGCAGCCAAACGGCAAACTAAGCCGGCAACAGTCGCCGGACGGCTTGTACTTTTCCGCGCTATGGGAAAAAACGCCTTTGCCCAACTCCAAGACGAACTTGGGCGGATCCAAGTGATGTTTAACCGCGAGGCGACAACAGTGACGGGACTTACCGACCAAGCTGCGATGACGCCGATTAAGTTCATTGAAAAAAAACTCGACCTAGGGGATATCATCGGCATCAAAGGATGCCTATTTCGAACCCAAAAAGGAGAGCTCACACTCTTTGCCCACGAAGTCACCCTGCTCGCCAAAGCCCTGCTTCCACTCCCCGATAAGCACAGCGGCCTTACTGACAAAGGCACCCGGTACCGAAAGCGGTGGCTCGATTTGATCACCCACTCTGAAGTTGGGGCACAACTAAAACAACGCAGCTTTCTTATTTCCAAAATCCGCCGCTACTTTGAAGAAGCGCACTTTATCGAAGTTGAAACTCCCGTTCTTCAAAACCTCTATGGCGGTGCCGAAGCGCGCCCTTTTACAACTGAGCTGCATGCACTCAACCAAAAAATGTACTTGCGCATTGCCTTGGAAATTGCACTAAAAAAGTTGATTATTGGCGGTATGACCCGCATTTTTGAGATCGGTAAGGTTTTCCGCAATGAAGGAATCGACCGCACGCATAATCCCGAGTTCACGATGCTCGAAGCTTACGCCGCCTACTGGGACTACAACGATGTGATGGTATTTGTCGAAAACCTCTTTGCCTACCTCGCGACCGAGCTCTACGGAACAACAGCTATTGGCATTCGCCACGACAAAGAGGGCAACCCCCACCCTATTGACCTAAAAACTCCTTGGAAGCGGATGACCATGAAAGCAGCGATCAAAACCTATGGCAAAATCGACTCCGACGCACTTTCAACCGAAGAGATGCGGCGCAAATTGGAAGCGGAAACAGCTGTTGATCCCGAGGCGGTAAAAAAGGCGCCGCGAGGCAAACTCATCGCCTACCTCTTTGAAGAATTTGCCGAACACCACCTCATAACCCCTCACCACATCATCGATCACCCTATCGAGACAACTCCCCTTTGCAAGCTTCACCGAGACCCCAAGGAGCGCGCGCAAAACATTGTCGAGCGCTTTGAAACCTTTATTCTCGGCTGCGAAATTTGCAATGCCTATTCAGAGCTCAATGATCCCGAACTGCAACGCAAACTACTGCAAACGCAAAATAAGCTCCGCCAACAGGGCGATGCAGAAGCTAGCCCAATGGATGAAGAATTTATCGAGGCAATTTGCCAGGGAATGCCGCCAACAGGGGGCTTTGGGATTGGGATCGACCGGCTGGTCATGCTCTTTAACGACGCCTTTTCTATTCGCGACGTGCTCTACTTTCCCTTGATGCGCCCCGAAGAATAAAAACCCAAGTTGTGTGGTATAATTGCTCATCTAAGAGGCTCTCAAGGACAAAAGCGCGAATTTCACTCGAAATGGAATTTTGCGTAGGAGCTTCCTAAAATTCTCTTTTTCCATCTGCCCAAGAAAAGCACAGATGAAAGCAAATTCTGCAAAGTAGTGACACTCCCAAACCCCTTAAAAGAGGTGGGCTTCCAGACTGATGACTGACAATGACCTATTGCTTACGCAAAACCCACAAGAGGCTGGCTGCTTGTCAGACAAGCATCTGGACAACTTTGGCCCGTGCCCAAGCTACTACTACTTTTCCCAAAAGGGATATGTAGATACGTTTGGTTCGCAAGCTACAGCATCCCGTCGAAAAGACCACATGCTTGTGAGCGAACTTTCAAATAATTATACACAAGGCACACTTTCATCTCAATCCCCTAAACGGGATGAGGATTCCCGTGTGTCCTCTCTAAAAACGACGCTTACTCACACACCCCCATTATAGCCATCAATTTTACCGTGGCCATTGTATTCTGTTCTAACCTCCTTACTTTTGAACAACAACTCAAAACCATCAACAAAATCTTCGTATGTCGCGTCCTTTTCCATTATTGGAATCTTAAGAGTGTTAGAGCATGTACTTGCTTGTGCTTGCCGCCCATGTGCTAAACCCACATTAATTGACGCTCCAAATACTTGCCGATTTTTATTGCCAGCTACATATTCCAGAAAATCTCTTACTTTCTCCATATCAGATTGCTCTAGGATCCATCTCGTGATAAATCCAACGATTTTCTGAGCTTCTTCAACGTTCTCCTTTTCAGTTACACTTAATCTTTTGATGACTGCTTGCTTCTCGACGTCTTTCTGATAAATTTTATCTTTCAGATCTTTGAGTGAAATTTGTTTTTCATCCTCGATGAAATTTCGACTCATCTCTTCGATAAAAGTTTTATTATTTTTCATGGAATCTCGTTCCTTTTTAGTTAGAGCTCCAAGAATTTCATCGTTTTCCTCCTCCACTTGCTCTCCCAAGTCTTTATTCGCTTGTATAGCTACTCCGAGAGCTTTCATTGCTTCCTCGTCGTTAGGATTTTTTTCTAGCGCTTTTAGATGGTTGTAGCGATAATCAAGTTTGTCCATGACTGTACAGCAAAGGCGAGCGAGGCTAGATCGATCGTCTTTAATCTCAAATTCATCATCATCATCATCACTAGAAGAAACAGTATTGTCAGCGATAAAAGCGACAATATCCTCGTTCAATATTTTTCCATCGGTAAAGGCAACTCCCGTTAAATAGGACTTATTCTCCGCAGTAATAGTGAAGTGATATATGAAATCTGCTACTAACTCAACCTCTTCTTCAACGAGATCTGGTTTAAACCGACCTCTATCGTCTATCCAGTGATCTTGAATACTCTTCATGACTTCTTTCATAATTTCTGCACTACCGCCCTTAATTCTGGGTTGATCTTTTAGACTAAAATCATCTTCAACAGTAGGTATATAATTATCACTAAAAAGTGTACAAATATAAATAGCCTTTTTTAAATATTCTCGATCTCCTTTTTTAATAAGAGATATATTTATTGCCAACTTGTCTCGTTCTTTATTTGTCAAACAAAGAAACACTTGATTCTTAATGTTGCCATTTGTTTTATTTACCATTTCTCTTACATCTTCATTTTTTCTAGACAATTGATCTACGATAGTATTTAAAGTTAAATTATCTAAATTTAATTTTAAATCTTCATTAAATAGATCATATTTTACAAGAAGCATTAAGCACATTTTTTTGCCTTTTTCACTGAAATTTGATAAATCATTCTCCACTTCTTTCATAATCATGCTGAGATTTTCTCTCGTTATAACTCTTGTTAATTCTTCTCCTACCCCACCTTTTTCTAGAAAATTTCTGAACGCTTGATTAAATTTCCTATCATCAAAATCAGCAATTTTATTTTTCACACAACCAAGGACATTTTGATTGTTACTATCGGATAAAGGTGAACTTACCAACTCCTCGACTACATTACTCGTGCCATTTTGACCTTTCAATAGAACCTTATGCACTACTTGATTTGGCTTATTAGAATTAAGTTGTTGACTCACATCCTTGTTATCAAAATCCGCCTTCCTACTATCACATTGCTTTTCAAAAAATTTTTCATTAGCTACGTGCTTGGCTTTCTCTTTAGTAAGACAATAGGACATAAAAGAAGAGGTCACATATTTAGAAATAGATGACATAAAATTCGCAACTGAATTAACCATAATAAAACCCATAAAATATTTTATAAAAAATAGATAAAATTGAACCTAGCATAACTGATTGCTTTTGCGAAATCAACATTTTCTATTTTGCGTTGACACATTTTCTATTTTGCAAGAGCCAGCTATTCAAGCTTTAAGCACAAGCCAGGAAAATAAGCCAAGACTAATGCCTGTGAGTGCGCCCTATGGGTATTTAGATTGAGAAAGTGACTCGATGACCTCTTTTAAATAGGGATTCAACCCCCGTATGAGGTCAATTTTCATTCCCAATTCAGAAAGGCCACGCTCTTGGGAACGCTTTCTAGATTGAATTCTTTTCCAAAGAGCTCAAGGTGAGACACGGTAGGAGGTATATGTCGTAACTCTTCTCCAACATCACAATAATGCACGCCCAAAGAAAATACCGTCTTAGGAAGGTCTTTTAGACCGACACCTTCCAGGTTACAAGAATAAAAGGACAGTGAGGATACATTTTCGGGAATATCTTGTAGATTGATATCTTCTAACTCGCATTCAGAGAGCTCAAGTTCACTTATGCCAAAAGGTATTTCCGTTAATTTATTTTTCAATTCACACCCATGCAGAGAAAGGAAGCTTACATGTTCGGGAATATCTTGTAGATTGATATCTTCTAACTCGCATTTAAAGAGATGAAGTTCATTTATGCTAAAAGGTATGTCTGTTAATCTATTTTTCAATTCACACCTATGCAGAGAAAGGAAGCTTATATTTTCGGGAATATTTCTTAGATTGACACCTTCCAAGCTATCGATATAGATGTTTTTCACTTTGGGATCTATTTGAGAAAAGTCAGCCCCCTTTAAATGCAATCCGAATAGTTCCAAATATTTTCTATCTTTTGATCTAATTAAGCTGTTAGATATAATTAAACTATTATTAATTATTTTACGGTATCTTTTTGATACTAACCTGCATCTATATATGTTTCTACAAGGAATGAAAGTAAATACATGCGCAATTAAATCATTAGAAAAATTATTAAATAATAATTTTCTAGAAGCATTAATTGTTTTTTC
>JBCCHO010000137.1:0-6030 GCA_039028715.1 Chlamydiota bacterium
ACCAAAACCAACCCACCCCTACAAACCCCCCGGCTTATGGGAAAACCGGCACGGGCGCCCCCGGCCTCCCCTTTTGCCCACGCCATTTTTCTCACTTTGAATCGGCTCGGGTATAAACTCAATTTGTGCCGTATGGTCGCTCATCTAAAATTCTTTTTCTTCACCTACCAGAGGCTTGAATGTTCACCTACTTTATTCAAGTATGCTAAAAATTCAAGCCTCTAGAGGATTTAAATCAGTTTTCTTGGGTGCGTTTGAACCGGAAGGAGTATAGGGTCTATTTGGAGGCTAACCTTTGTAGTAGCTCAAGGGCAATTTTTTCAAAAAGTGCTGGGTCGTCGCATGGTGGGAAGGGAATCGAGTGAGTAGTCGTTTGATCGCCTTGCTTTAGCTCTGCGGTGAGTTTTTTGCCAAACTTGATCGAAGTGAACCCGCGGTTGCAGGCGAAAATTCGGATGCGGCTGATGTGATAAAGCCACTGGGTTGGTGGCGGTAACGGGCCAAACCGGTCGGCAATTTCATCGAATAGGGTGTCGATTTCAGCAGAAGTTGTGACCTCGCCCAAGCGGTGGTACACTTCGAGGCGTAGCGCTGTTTCTTCGATGTAGGTTGCTGGAAGCGAAGCGGGGGTATCGATATCAATACGCGTATCAAAAAATGACGGTGGGATTTCGTGTTTGAGTTTTGCAATTGTTCGCTTGAGCATCTTGCAGTAAAAATGGAAACCAACGGTCGAGACGCTGCCCGATTGTTGAACACCAAGCAAGTCGCCAGCGCCGCGAATCTCCAAATCGCGCATCGCCAGCTTCATTCCACCGCCAAAACCAGAAGTTTCGACCAGGGCTTGCAGTCGTTTGCGTGAAATTTCGGGAAGTTCTCGGTTAGGGGGAACGAGAAAGTAAGCATAAGCCGGCCGGTTCCATCGACCGACGCGACCGCGGAGTTGATACAAGTCGGCCATGCCGAATGTGTCGGCGCGATTGATGAGGATAGTATTTGCATTCGGAATATCAATTCCGTTTTCGACAATAGTTGTCGCAATGAGAATATCGATTTCACCCTGTTTGAAAGCGTGGAAAAGAGCGTCAATTGTATCGGGCGACATTTGAGCATGGACAAAAGCGACGTTTGCTTTGGGAATGAGCTTTTCAATTTCCTGTGCTACACGACCAATTGACTCGACGCGATTGTGAATGATATAGGCTTGGCCACTGCGCGCGAGTTCGCGCATAAGGGCGTTTTGAACGAGCGTAGGCTCTTGCTCAGCCAAAACAGTTTTGATCGGCAAGCGGTCTTGCGGTGGAGTGTTGATTACAGAGATATCGCGGGCACCGACAAGTGAGAGGTAAAGTGTACGTGGAATGGGCGTTGCCGATAAGGTCAGGCAGTCAACGCCGATTTTTACTTTTTTCAAGTGCTCCTTAGCGCGCACGCCAAAGCGCTGCTCTTCGTCGATGATAATCAGTCCGAGATTGTGAAAAGAAACGTCTTTGCTAATGAGGCGGTGTGTTCCAATCAAGATATCGATGCTGCCCGTGGCAATACCTTCGAGCGTTTGGCTCAGCTCGTTTTTTTTCACAAACCGAGAAGCGACGCCAATTCGAATCGGAAAGCTCGCCATTCGCTGGACAAATGTTTCGTAGTGTTGCATCGCCAACACAGTTGTTGGGACGAGTACAGCGACCTGCTTCTGGCCATCGACGACGGCTTTAAATGCCGCGCGCATTGCCACCTCTGTTTTGCCGTAGCCGACGTCGCCACAGACCAAGCGATCCATCGCTTTTATGCTTTGCATGTCCCGCTTGATCATCGCCACAGCTTCTAACTGATCTTCTGTAGGAACAAAAGGAAATTCATCTTCAAAGAGGAGGAGATCGTCAGAATCGCTACTAAAAGAAAAGCCCCCTTTTGCTTCGCGCAGTGCTTGCATTTGGAGCAGGTCGCGCGCATAGCCTAAAATGGTCTTTTCAACCCTGGCTTTGGCTTTTTGCCATTGCTTTGTCCCCAGCGCACTTAGTTGAGGCAATGTTTCTCTTTCGCCGATGTAGCGCGTGAGAAGGTGGGCTTGCGATAGTGGGACGAAGAGCTTGCTGTGGCCGGCATATTCAATCGCAAAAAATTCTTCAGCCTCACCTGAAGGATTTTTTTGCGTCTCAATCCCCAAAAACTTTCCAATGCCGTTGTGGAAGTGGACGACGAGATCTCCCTTTTCTAAAGCGTGGAAATCAGCGGCCGGGGTGTGATAAGTGTTGCGCCATTTTTGGCGTGATACTTTGTAGCGCTTGGTCAATTCTGGGTAGGGGAAAAGAACACAAGAGGTTTCAGGTAAAACAAAGCCAGATGGCAAGTAGCCGCGTTGAAATGAGTGGCTAACTGGAAGAGGAAAAAGCGTTTGGCCGATTTTTTCTTTGAGCGCTTTTTCTTCGGCTTTTGATGACGTGAGAAAGTGAACGTCCATTTGCCGCCCTTTTTCAAGAATTGCTCCAAGGCGTTCGTGTTCTTTTTTTTCTGACCAAAAAAAGGCGGGTAGCGAAGTGAAAGGATGATGGATTCGGCTTGCGCGTAGTGTTTGATCGAAGATATCAAAGGTGAGTTTCTCTAGGCCACGAGCTGCGCTGTGTTGGCTTACTTCGCCGAGTTCTTCAACCGGTTTTGCTGAGAAAAAAATCTGTTGGGATTTTTTGAGTTCGCGGTAAAGATCGGAAAAGCTAAGCATGAGAGAAGTGCGCATTCCGGGCAACTCTTTGAGCGCTGCATAGCGATCTTCGATGGCGAGCAGATCATCAAAAAAGATCGCCGTATGAGCTCCTAAGTAGTCGAGGATAAGGGCGAGTTTTTTTTCTTGCCGAAGCAGTGCGAGCTCATCGGCTGGAGAGATGGTGACAGCACTCACTTTCTCGGTCGATTTTTGACTGATCGGATCATAAGTACGGATCTGATCAATGGCATCGCCAAAAAAATCAATCCGATACGGATCGAAGGCCGAAACGGGAAAGAGGTCGATAATGCCGCCGCGAATGGCGAATTGCCCCTTGTCAGCGGCAACAGTTTCGCGTCGGTAGCCGAGCTCAGTTAAGAGCGTTGGCAAGTGGTCGAAACAGACTTGAGTTCCCACTTCCCAATGGAAAAAAAGCTCTTGGAATCGGTGAGGCGCACACACTTTTTGCAAAACTGCTTGGAGCGGTGCTTGCACGAGATGAGGGCCAGGATCTGTGTGTAATTGGCGGAGGATATCGAAGCGTTTTCCCATAATATCGGGACTTGGCTTCATCTCTTCTCCCGGTAAGATTTCCCATGAGGGATAAGAGAGCGGCGCTTTTGGCGCGAAAAAATTAAGGCCATCGGAAAGGCGGGTTTCGCTTTCATCGCCGGTAATGATAAGGACATTTTTCCCTGTCACTTCGGCAAAGTAAACGGCGATCACAGCTTTGGGAACGTCCCAAAGCTCTTCTAAAAGGAGCGCAGGCTCGCTGGATGCTGCTGCTTTAAATTGTTGAAAAAAGGGGTGTTGAGTAATTTTTCCCCACATCTTACGTCATAACTATTTGGTGCAAAAAGGGAATAACAATAGCAGAGAGGGGATTTATCTAAAAACCCAAGTTGTGGCTGATGATGGTTCAGACACAACTTGGATTAAAAAATGATTTACTTTAAACTGCATGGTGATTTTTCACCAAGCTTAACAACTCTCTTAACAAAGGAGACACAATGGCTATTCAACCTATTGATCTAACCGCTTTAAGGCGCCCTTTTGCGCGGAGCGATAAATCCTATAGAAGCCATGTTCACAAATATTATTTGGATGGAAATAATAAAAATATTCATATTCGAAAACAAGCAGCGGAGGCAATTACCGCCTTATTACAAGCAAACAAATTGCTTTGTCCTCTATTTAATATTGAAAGTAAGGCTCTTGAAAACCAATTAAAGACAAAAACTTTTTTAGTCATTAACAAAGAGGCTCTCTGTCTATGTCAAGACATTGATGTTTCTTTAACAGTTAGAAAAGATTTTATAGACCGGTACTTTTCAACCAGCATTTTAACGTGCCCTGTAAGGTGTTCTTTAGGCCACGTCCTGGAAAAAGAGTACTGTCTTTTTTGGAAGAAACACGTGGGAAATCTGTGCCCAAGAGGTAAAAACCATCCCATTACTTGGGAAGGAGAGTCATATGACGATTATGATTTTAGGGTCGAAAGTGGTTTAAAAATTGATAAAGAGCTTGAAGCTGACCTTACACAATTTAGAAATAATTTGCAGATACGAAAACGAAACGAAATGACTGATAAGCTGAAAATGACTTTTTTCGAGAATAAGCTTGAGAAGTTTGAAAGCCAAAAAAGAGCAATGGCCCGTAACTCGATCATAAGCGGTTGTGAATTTAGTGGGAAATTGGGGTTAAAGTTAGCGAGCAAGGAAGCTGTTTTCCATATCGTGAAATCCATGTCTGGAGGAGTGAGTGAAAAAGTTGCGAAAAGCCAAGGAAGAAAAGCTGTTAAAGCTTGGGCTAAAAAGGTTCCAGTAGTAAGCCTAGTTGTTGGGAGCTTTGCGGCACTAGGTCGCATTCATTTAGCTATTGAGGCTTATAATGAAAAAGATCCTTATTGGTATTTAGGACTAATAAAAGCTCTAGGAGAAGTCAGTTCTGGGCTGGTTGGGACGATGCCAGGCTTGGGAAACTTGATATCTGTTTGCATCGATGTTGGATTATTTACTTCGGATCTTTATACGATAATGTACATGGAAAAAGATGTGCAAATAGAAGGAGACCTAGAGCAGGCGTATAGTCTTTTTAATTTAGAAAAAGACAAAGTAACGCAGCAGAGTTTAAAAAAGGCATACAGATTAATTATGAGGGAAGGAGGGCACATTGATGTGAGTGGAAATAAGAAGTTGCCGCAAGTTTTGCAGGATCATATTCAAGTGTTCACGCAATATGTCAATGAGTGTAGAGATATGATCAAGAAAGATCAGGGTTGGGCTTAGAGAGGATATGCAAAGGTCTTCACTCCACTCATAATAATCCAAGTTTGCTGAGATTTTCTCGCTTTAAACTGGCTCAGACAGGTTCATGGATGCTTATGATAAGTAGAGCCAGCCTTTTGAAACTTTTGTGTAAGCAATAAGGCAATTTCATGAACCTATCCGTAAATGAAAATGTTTTTGGTTTTTACCAGGTTTCTAGCAAATTTTTGGAAGCTGATTTGTACACATTGTCCATGAGACAAGGGTAACAAATCAGCTTCCAGAAAGATGAAGAAAGAGTGAAAAGCAAGAAGATTTTCATTTACGGATAGGTTCATTGATTAGTACATGCCCAAGCCAATGCAATTTTATTCCAGATTGCATCAGCTTGAGTAAAAAATCCCAACTCCTTCTAAAAGGTTGGAGGTGGGCAGTCCAAAAAAAGGATTTTTAAAATGTCATTTTTTCCGGTTATTCCAGCTTTTAGTGTATTCAGCCAATATCTGGATTTAAATGAGAATAAAGAATTAAGAGAAAAAGAGGCGTGTCATGCCAGATCTCTAGCTGATAGCGAGGGCAACGTAAAAAAGAGCTGGGCTTGGTCATTTTTTTCTTATTTTATTAAGAATGAGGGTGACACCTTAATTATAAAACCAAAAAAGATAATGACTTATCAGCAAGCTTGTAGGGCTCTAGGCATTTCCGATAAAGACGGTGAATCTTTAGAAAAAGTAAATAAAGTATATAGGGAGGTTTCGGAGCACTTGAAAGAGCAGCAAAAAAGTTGCTCTTTTCCAGTTATGAAACGAGAGTGGCAGAGTATGATTAATATGGAAGAAGAGGCTTATAATCTGCTTTTATGTCACTATAAAAACAATTAATTTTTTTGATCTGCAATCAAGTTTTTACTGTTCTTGTTCTAATACCTGTGAGTGCGACCTATGGGTATTTAGAGGGATTTTCAATTTTTTTCATGCTTGAAACGGAAAAATGGGCACATACTTGGATAAAGTAGGGGCCATTTTTCCGTTTCAAGCATGGGGAAAAGAAAAATTCAAATCAATA